>DATNBU010000034.1 GCA_035571835.1 Candidatus Limnocylindrales bacterium
AGTCCGTCCATCGCTTTGAAGATGCCGACGAAGTCTTCGCGCTGGTAGGGCGCGACCTTCGCGAGCGCGCGGGCGCGATCCTCGACCGTGTCGGCGAGGATCATCTCGCGCACCGCGTCGATGCGCGTGCCCTCGAAGAACATGTGCTCGGTGCGGCACAGGCCGATGCCTTCGGCGCCGAACTCGCGCGCGACCTCCGCATCGTGCGGCGTGTCGGCGTTGGTGCGCACCTTCAGGCGGCGCGCCTTGTCCGCCCAGCCCATCAGCTTGTTGAAATCGCCCGACACCTTGGCCTGCGTCGTCGGAACGTTTCCGGCGTAGACGGATCCGGTCGCGCCGTCGAGCGTGATCCAGTCGCCTTCCTTGACGGTCTTGTCGCCGGCGGTCATGCGCCCGGTCTTGTAGTCGATGCGCAGCGCTTCGCAGCCGACCACGCAGCACTTGCCCATGCCGCGCGCGACCACCGCCGCGTGCGACGTGCGGCCGCCGCGCGCCGTCAGGATTCCTTCGGCCGCGTCCATGCCGGCAATGTCTTCGGGCGACGTTTCGGTGCGCACGAGAATCGTCTTCGTTCCCTTCGCCTTCGCGGCCACCGCGTCTTCGGCCGAGAACACGACCTGTCCGGCTGCTGCTCCAGGAGAAGCGCCGAGGCCCTTCGCGAGCAGCGTCTTGGCGGCCTTGGCATCGATGGTCGGATGCAGCAGCTGGTCGATCTGTTCGGGCGCGACGCGAAGCACCGCGGTGTTCCTGTCGATCAGGCCTTCCTTCTCCATCTCGACGGCGATGCGCACGGCGGAGCCGGCGGTGCGCTTTCCATTGCGCGTCTGCAGCATCCACAGCCGGCCGTCCTCGATCGTGAACTCGAGGTCCTGCATGTCGCGGTAGTGCTTCTCGAGCCTCGCCGCAGCGGCGAGCAGCTGCTTGAAACACTCCGGCATCACTTCCTCGAGTGACGGGAATTTCGACGCGCGGTCCTTCTCGGAGACGCTGTTGTCCTTCGACCAGTCGCGCGACGAGATCTTCGTGATCTGCTGCGGCGTGCGCGTGCCGGCCACCACGTCTTCGCCCTGCGCGTTGACGAGGAACTCGCCGAAGAAGCGCTTCTCGCCGGTGCCGGGATCGCGCGTGAATGCGACGCCGGTTGCGCTCGAGTTGCCCATGTTGCCGAACACCATCGACTGCACGTTGACGGCAGTGCCCCACGCTTCCGGAATGTTGTTGAGCCGCCGGTACACCGTCGCGCGCTCGTTCGTCCACGAGCGGAACACCGCGCCGATCGCGCCCCAGAGCTGCTCCTTCGGATCGGTCGGGAACGGCCGGCCCGCGAACTTCTTCACGGCGGCCTTGAACTCGGCGACGAGCTCCTTCAGGTGCCCGGCGGTCAGCTCGGTGTCGAGCTTGACGCCGAGCTTGTGCTTCTTCTTCTCGATGATGGCCTCGAACGGATCGGCTTCCTTCGCGGACTCGGGCTTGAGACCCATCACGACGTCGCCGTACATCTGCACGAATCGGCGGTAGCTGTCCCACGCGAAGCGCTCGTTGCCGGACTTTTTCACGAGGCCTTCGACCGTCTGGTCGTTGAGGCCGAGGTTGAGCACCGTGTCCATCATGCCGGGCATCGACGCGCGCGCGCCGGAGCGCACCGAGACGAGCAGCGGGTTCGCCGCGTCGCCGAACTTCTTGCCCATCGCCTTCTCGAGGCGCGCGAGCGCGGCGTCGACCTGAGCCGAGAGCTCCTTCGGATACTTGCCGGTCTTCGCATCGTAGGCTGCGCAGACTTCGGTCGTGATCGTGAAGCCCGGCGGCACCGGAAGACCGATGCCGGCCATCTCGGCGAGGTTCGCACCCTTGCCGCCGAGAAGGTTCTTCATCGACGCGTCGCCTTCGGAGCCCTTGTCGCCGAAGAAATAGACGAGCTTTCCAGGCGTGGCCGACTTTGCCACGGCCTTCGGCTTTGCGGCCGCCGGCCTGGAAGGCGTCGCGCTCTTCGTTGCAGGCTTTGCTGCCTTGGTGGAAATCTTTGTTGCGGTGCTGTTCTTGGTGCTCATGGCGAAACGCTTCCTTGCTGCTGAATCGGTCTCGGGCTTTAGAAATGCGGCGACTGCCGCGGCGATCACGCGCCGGGCGTCAGTGATCCGCGAAATACGGGCGGTGCGACTTTCCTGCGTACGATGTCGAAGAGGTCGTCGATCCTGACGCGCTCCTGCTCCATCGTGTCGCGATCGCGAAGAGTGACCGTGCCGTCCTTCATCGTGTCGTAGTCGACGGTCACGCCGAGCGGCGTGCCGACCTCGTCCTGACGCCGGTAGCGGCGGCCGATCGATCCGGCCTGGTCGTACGCGACGGCAAAATACGGGCGCAGCATCTCGACGATCTCGTGCGCCTTCGCATCCATGCCGTCCTTTTTCATGAGCGGCATCACCGCAACCTTGACGGGCGCGAGCGACGGGTGAAGGCGCAGCACCGTGCGGCGATCGTTTTCGGGCCCGTCCTCGTCGTACGAGTCGACGAGGAACGCGAGCGTGCCGCGATCGGCGCCGGCCGACGGCTCGATCACGTACGGCACGTACCTCTCCTTCGTCTGGTCGTCGAAGAACGAAAGGTCCTTGCCGGAGAATTCGATGTGCTGCTTCAGGTCGAAGTCGGTGCGGTTGGCGATGCCTTCGAGCTCCTGCCAGCCGATCGGGAATTCGTACTCGACGTCGGCGCAGCCTTTCGCATAGTGCGCGAGCTCGTCGCTCGCGTGATCGCGAAGGCGAAGCCGATCGGGACGGATGCCGTAGTCGATGTACCACTGCAGGCGGCGCTTCTTCCAGAAGTCGTACCAGCCGTCGTCGCTGCCGGGCGGCACGAAGAACTCGAGCTCCATCTGCTCGAACTCGCGCGTGCGGAACAGGAAGTTGCCGGGCGTGATCTCGTTGCGGAAGCTCTTGCCCATCTGCCCGATGCCGAACGGCGGGCGCTGGCGAGTCGAGTTCACGACGTTGACGAAGTTGACGAAGATCCCCTGCGCGGTCTCCGGCCGCAGGTAGACGACGGCACCGGAGTCTTCGACCGGGCCCATGTGCGTCTTGAACATCAGGTTGAAGCTGCGCGGCTCGGTGAGCTCGCCGTCGCATTGGCCGGGCTTCTTGCTCGGCTGCTTCGGGCAGCGGATCTGGTCGATGTGGTCGGCGCGGAAGCGGCCCTTGCAGAGCTTGCAGTCGACCATCGGGTCCGAAAAATTCGCGATGTGACCTGACGCTTCCCAGGTCCGCGGATGCATCAGGATCGAGCAGTCGAGGCCGACCACGTCGGGACGGGTGGTCACGGTATCGCGCCACCAGGCTTCCTTGACGTTGCGCTTGAGCTCGACGCCGAGCGGCCCGTAGTCGTAGCAGCTGCCGAGCCCGCCGTAGATTTCGGAAGACTGGAAGACGAACCCCCGCCGCTTGCAGAGGTTCACGATCTTTTCCATGGTCACGACGGATTCGGGCACGGGCCTTTCCCCTTCACAGCGAGCACTCGCAGCCCGCAGGCTGCCGGCTTTCCCCGCCGTCTGGCGGCAGCGGAATTGGCCTGTTTAGCGCTGTGCGGAAGGGCGGGCAAACCACCCGCCGGGTATTTGCGGGAGGCCGACGGGCGGGCTGGGATCAGAAAGCCGCGAGCGCGTAGGTAATGAACGCGCAGATTCCCGCCATCAGGCACAGGGCGACGAGGAAAATGCCGTCGGCCCAGCGCTCCACGCGATGCATGCGCCGGGCACTGCGAGTCCGCAGTGCGAAGTACGACAGGAAGCACGACACGAGAAACAGCGCGGCATCGCCGGCCAGAAGATCGTCCGTGACCGTGTCGACCTTCCGGGCCGTGATCACGACGCGTATGATTCCGATAACGGTCAGGCAGACGCCGACCATTCCCGCCGACACCGTGAAGATGTGGATGCAGATGTCGGATTCCAGCCGCGCAGGCCGGTCCTCTTCGTTCGTCTCCGGAGACGTCAGAGCTTCGCTACCTTGCAGACGAGTTAGCGCTGGGCGGCAGAGCGGGCAACCCGCCATCGTCGCCTCCCCTTGTCGTCCTTCCGATTGACGTACGTCCGCCTGCTGAGCAACGTTGGCCCGTGCGCGAGCCGAACTTCAGTCGAGAGCGGAGAATCGGCTCGGAGTCTGCAGAATGAACAGCCAGCTACGGTTCGGACTGATCGCAATCGGCAGCTTTTTCGTCATGCAGCTGCTGCAGCTGATCCTCGTTCTGGTGCAGCTCATGCGGATGCGGCTCTGGCCGGCGACCAGCCGCCCGATGGTTGCGCTTCCGTCGGTCCGTCCGGACGAGCAGGCCGCCATCGACGAGGTCGAGGCGCTCGGTTTCCAGCAGATGTCGCGCAGCATGATCGAGACCGGCCCGTACCGGTACGTCTCCATTCTGCTGCGCCATGGAACTCTTCCGATCTTTGCGAGCCTGACGCTCCAGCCGATGGCCCGGGCCGCGTATCCCGTCTCGTTCTTCACGTTCCTGGCAAACGGGCAGCTGCGAGAGACGGTCAATCGCCTGGCGTGGGCCCTGATGGGCGAAAGGCCGGGCGTGCTGGTGGAGGATCCCTGCTCGGATTCGCTGCACGGGCACTGGCAGGCGCATCGCGCGCGAATCGAGGACGCGGACACCGTCGTCCCCGGTGACGAGGAGGTCGTGCGACGCGTCGCTGAAGGAGTGGAAGGCTACCTTCCGATGCTTCGCGAGCAGAAGCTCTGCATCCAGAGTCGAGGCGCCTGGCACCCGACGCTGAGAGCTGCGGCGGTCGCGGCGATGCGCTGGATGCGCGCACGCCACAAGCTCGCACGTCCCTATCACTCGACGGTCACGGAAGGACCGGTGCGAACCGCATACCACGTGCACTGCTATGAGCATCAGGAGGTCATTCGCAAGACTTTGCCGCCTCGCCACAACGTCAAGGCGTTCGTGCTCGTCGCCTCGTTGCTGGCATCGATCGTGCTCTGGGGCTGGGCACTTTCGTGGAGCTATGGGCTGGCGATCGTCGCGATCATCGTGTTGCACGAAGGCGGGCATGCGGTCGCGATGCGTGCGTTCGGTTATCGCGACATGAGCATGTTCTTCATTCCGTTCATCGGCGCGGTCGTAAGCGGAACGCCGGCGAACATCGCAGCATGGAAGCAGGCGGTCATTCTTTTCGCCGGACCGTTGCCGGGAATCGTGGCCGGGTTCGGTCTCATCGCGTTCCTGGCTTCGCATCCGGCCGCACCGCCGATCTGGCACAACATCGCGTGGGTCGCGGTCGTCGTGAATCTTTTCAATCTTCTTCCACTGGCTCCGCTCGACGGCGGCAGGCTCGTCGAGCTGGCGGTCTTCGGCCGCTGGCCGCGGTCGCGTGCGTTGTTCGGAACGCTCAGTGCACTCACGATCGGTGCGCTGGCGTACTGGCTGCAGACTCCTGCGCTGACGCTCGTCGCGATCGTGATGGCTTTCAGCATCCGTTCCCAGTGGCGGATGGCGCAGCTCCAGCGCGAATGGCGTGAAGGCGCCGCAGAGCGCGATCAGCTCGAGCATCTGTTCGCCGTGATCGGGCGGCGCTTCGCGAAGTTGTCGTCGGCGCGACAGTACCTGCTGGTCCGATCCGTATTCTCGCAGCGGGCGATCGGCGCGGCACGTCCGTGGGAAAGCGCGATGACGCTCGGACTTCTCGTCGCGTTGTGGAGCAGCGCCGGAGTTACGGCCTACCGGCACTGGCCGTCCTCCTCGGAGTGGAATGACGATCGGACGGCCGCGCAGCGGGAATTCGATCGTGTTTTCGACGAAGACCCCGACTCCGACGGGATCGACGAGCTGAAGAAGGAAGCGAACAATCTGGCAGAGGACGATCCCCGGCTCGTGGATCTGCGCGTACGCGAGATATGGGCCTCTCCTTCTTCCGAGCATCGCGAGAAGCTCGCGGACGTTCTCGCCGAGGGCCATGCCGGCTACCGGTTCGATCTCGAGTACATCGAACGGGAGTTCCTGCGATCCGTCGTCGTCGAGACTGCCGGCGCTGCCCCGGATGTTCGCATCACGGCGCTGACGGAGGCGGTCGGTCGTGCGGAAGCGCTCTTCCCCGCAGGCTATGCCGCGACTGTCGATACACGCCTTCGCGTGCTCGAAGCCATCGATCAGCAGGGAAAGAGCGCCGAGGCGGAGACGCGTCTCCGCGAGTTGCATGCGCAGGTCCTCGCGCTCGAGGGTCATGCCGTCAAAGCCCTTGCCGACGTGGTCAGCGCGCGGGCGTGGTTCTTTCTCAGCAAGGGTCGTGTTCCGGAAGCGCTCGAGCTGCTGCAGGCCTCACCGCTGGCCAGGAGCACCAGGCGCACCCGGCAGCCGTCATTAGTCTACGCGTGGGCGCTGCTGGCGGCGGGCCGCGTGGACGAAGGCGTCGATCGGATGCGCAGAGCGGCCTACGGCGGCGGCTTCAACCCGACGACTGCGCAGCAGGCAAATGGCTGTCAGGTCCGCGAGCCTTACCTGATCAAACCGCTCGACATGGCGTATGCGCTTCGCAGGGCCGGCCGCGACAGCGAAGCACGCGCGCTGATCACGCGCCAGACTTCCTGGGCGTGCTACCACGCCCGCCTCGGCACGCTGGACTCCGCTTTCGTCGAACCGTGGCAGCAGTCGCGCGAGGCGGCGCTGCGGGAAACGTCACTGGCGATCTGTCCGCACAGAAAACGCAGACACTCGACACCGGCCTGACGATACGAGTGTGCGTCAGACCTTCGATACCTTGTAGACGAGCGTTCCCGTCGCGACGAGCCCGGCTTTCGCCGTCAGGATTTCCGCCCGGCAGAACACGGTCGAACGTCCGCGCTTGGTGATCCACCCCTCGGCCACGGCGTCCTCGCCTATGACGGCCGACATGTACTGGATCTGCATGTCGATCGTCAGGTAGCGGTGCGGGACGTCGTAGCCGCTCGCGATTGCAGGAACGACGACTGTATCGATGAGCGTTGCGAGCGCGCCGCCGTGCACGACGCCGGCCGGCTGGTTGAGGACCGGACGGAACGGCAGCCGCATGCGCGCGTAGTCCTTGCGAACTTCCTCGAGCGTGATGCCGACGAGTCCCGGAAAATACTCGGGTCGTCCCGGAGCAAAGCCTGCAAAGCGTTCGGCGGTTTCAGGCGGGAGGGCTTCGAAGCGGCCGGCGCGCGGCGCGAGGTTGCTAATCTGTTCGGTCATGCGCGCGACCATAGCGGGATAGGTTTCGAGAGACGAGCGAGACGCTCGACTCCGCTCGGCATTGAACGCTCGACTCCGCTCGCGATCTCAACGCTCGACTCCGCTGGCTATTGCACGCTCGACTCCGCTGGCTATCTGCACGCTCGACTCCGCTCGCTAGCGATGCTTGAACGCGGGCATGGGAAATTCGCTGGAAGGCAAGGTTGCGGTCGTCACCGGCGGCTCGCGTGGAATCGGCAAGGGAATCGCCATGGCGCTCGCACGCGAAGGCGCCCAGGTGATGATCACGTCGCGCAATCGCGAGAGCTGCGAGGAAACGGCGCGCGAAATCGGACCGAATGCGCATGTCGAGCAGGGGCACGTCGGCCGCCCGGAAGATGCGGAGCGCGTCGTCTCCGCAACCTTGTCGCGTCTCGGCCGGCTCGACATTCTCGTCAACAACGCGGCGACCAATCCGTATGCCGGTCCGACGATCAAGGTCGATGTTGCGCGCTGGAACAAGACGATCGACACCAATCTGACCGCACCGCTCGTCTGGACCCAGCTCGCGTGGAACGGATGGATGAAGGAGCACGGCGGATCGATCATCAACATTTCGAGCGTCGGCGGTCTTGCGACCAATGCGATCCTCGGCGTCTACGACGTAACGAAGGCGGCGCTCATCCACCTGAGCAAGCAGCTCGCCGCCGAGCTCGCGCCGAAGGTGCGCGTCAACGTGATTGCGCCCGGGCTGATCAAGACCGATTTCGCGCATGTATTGTGGGCGGAGGGACGCGGCGACGAAGTTGCAAAGTCGTATCCGCTCCGCCGCCTCGGCGAGCCCGAGGACATCGCAGAGGCGGCGCTGTTTCTCGCCGACGATGTGCGAAGCGGCTGGATCACCGGCAACACGATCGTGATCGATGGCGGCGGGCTCGTCGCATTTACCAAGGTGGGCTGACAGAGAGCGCGTCCACACTCCATTCGGGGCCGCTGTGCGAGCCGGCCGGCGATTTCCCGACTCGTTTGGTCAGAAGACTTCGCCGATACCCTCGTGCATGCACGATCGCCGGGTTACGCTCGGGAAAATCGTTTTTTTCCGCACCCCTCGAAAGGAGGACGTCCCATGCGATCCCATGTCCGAAGATTTTTCATCCTGTTGCCGTGTCTTTTCGTGATCGCGTCCGCGCTCGAGGCCTCTGCCAGCACGATTACCCAGAACGTGTCGTGGACGATCGATCGGCCCGGGACCGACGTAAAATATCGGATCGTCGCGTACGGCGACTCGATCTTTGCCGGCTACAAGGGCTCTGTGCTCGAAGTCGCGATCTACGCCGCGCCGACGGTCGACGGCGATTACGCGCAGGCCGACTGGAACGCGGACGTCGAGACATTCCGCAGGGCCAAGTCGGGCGCCACCGCCAAGCAGATCTACGAGGACAAGATCGTCGACGACGTGAAATTCATGCAGGCCGCGAACACGCGGGTCGTCGCGTTCGAAATGTGCGGCAACGACGCGCTGCAGGCGAGGAACGATTTCAAAACCCAGGACGGCACCTGCGATTACGGCAAACTCGACGACGCGCTTGCCGATTGCACGACGTACCAGGAGCTCGCGATGCAGTTCATCAACGCGAACGCTGCGGCGGGAACCAAACGCAAGATCATCATGAATCTCTATTACGCGGGGTACGACGACGACGACCAGCCGGCCGACTGCACGAATTCGCCGGGCGGCGAGCATCCGAACCGGCAGGACGTCTTTCTCCAGTATCTGGCGCACATCAACTGGCGCGCGTGCCATTTTGCCCAGATGAACGGCTTCGAGTGCGAGGATGCGTTTGCGCAGTTCATGGGATCCGACTTCGACTCGAACGCCGATGGAAGAAGGGATTCCCGCGCGCTGCGCTATCGTCGCGGCGAATCCGAGAGCGGCTACGTCACACGCATCACGACGACCCTGCGGCCGACGATCCGCGACCCCAACGCGCATTTCGTGACCGCCACCAGAAGCTTCGATTACATCCAGTCGGACGATACGCATCCGACGTTCAGCGGCGGCGACACCAGCCTCGGCATTTTCAGCAACACCGCCAAGGGCTCTTCGGCGCCGCGCTATCCCGATGAGCAGTATGCGGACGGCAAGGTTCCGATCTGGAGAAAGTTCGGGCACGAGCGGATCGGAACCGGGTTGTCGGTGTTCAATCCCGATACGCCCTGAGGGCTGGCCCGATACGCCCTGAGGGCTGGCCCGATACGCCGTGACGGCTGGCCGGGTACGCCGTGACGGCTGGCCGGGTACGCCCGGGCTGGCCGGATTCGCGATCTGCTGGCCGGATACGCGCCGATTGCTGACTAAGCAGGTGCCTTCGCGCCGAGCCCGAGCTCGGCGCGGAGGCGCGCGTCCTTCGACAGCTTCCACATCTTGCCGTCGAAAAAGTAGTGCATGTAGCTGTAGCTCGTGACGAGCGCGAAAAGCGCGGCTCTCACGCCAGACTCGGGCAGCAGCTTGCCCGCGAGCTGGAATTCGTTGCGGAATAGCGACTGCACGAGTGCTCCCACGAGGATCGCCGCAACGAACGCCGTCATCGAGCCGAACATGCGGCGCACCGCGGGCCGGACCGCCGCTGTCTCCGGCGCGACCCGCTTCTTTCCGACGAACCACACCACAGCGTGATACTGCAGGTCGTGATAGCTCGTGATGAACAGTATCGCGAGAATCAGGTTGTCGGCACCGAACCAGAGCAGCCCGAGCCAGAAATTGCTGACGACGAGTGCGACATGGAGCAGCCGCCGCGTGACCATCGGCTTCTTCGCGGTCACGCGCCGAAACGCATCCGCGAGCACGTATCCGAATGTCACCGTGAAGATCGCGAACACGATCCACGGCGACCACGACGGAACGGGAATCCGGTAAAGCATCTTCTCGAGGTCTTCGCCGGCCCAGCCATTGGCGAGATTATAGAAGTATGGAAAGGCCGCACCGCTGTAGAGCGCCCACACTTCGGCCTGCGCGAGCCGTGCATCGGCGGGTTTGTCGCGCGCCTGGTAGAGGCGAAGGAAGCCGTAGTGCTGGCGGATGATGTGCCACGCGCCCCAGTACACGACGAGGCTCGCCCACATCCTCGCGACGAGTGTGCCCGGGTACATGGAGATCACGATCGCCGTGGCACCGATGGCGGCGGCGCCGCCGAGATAGACCGGCGCCGCGCGTTTCATCGTGTCGGGATCGAAGATCGTCAGTGGCAACGACGCAACCTGGTGAGAGTTGTCGAGCAGCACGAAGATCACGACCGCGATCAGCAGGCCGTACGGCAGCCCGTACGCAATCGCGCACAGCACGAGCGGCACGCACCACGCCGCCCACAGGAAGAGCTGGTCGTAGCGGGCATCCACGATCCACGGACCGGGACTGGTGACTCGAACGGCGCGCGCCATCGCTCGCTGATAGGCGGGCGCCGACGCTGAATCAAAGGCGAACGCGGCGCGCGCGTTTGCGACACGATGATGCTTTGCGTCGGCAGCAAGCGGTGCTCCTGCGTCTTAGCGCAGCAGCCTTGCGGCCGGCCGCGCGCCGCATGGCCGAGGCCGGCTATCGACCCTGATAACGCACCGTCTGAGTGGTCGAGCCGGCCGAGCGAAGTCCCGAAGTCGGAGTTTCGAACGTAGCCTGCCAGCAGGCCTCGTTGCCGCGCTGAAGTTGCAGCACGATCGGCAGCGCTCCGTCGTCGAGACTCGGCGGGGAAAGCTGCGCACCCTTTGCGCGAAGCTGGATGCCCGCCTGCCCGTTGGGACCGGTCCGCAGCTGCAGTTTGCGGATCCCCTGGGACGAGCCAGCGGAATCCCGGTACTGAAAGCCCTTTCTGTTGCCCGTCGTCCATCGGCTGCCGGCAGGAAGCGACGCGTTCCATGCGAGGTCGTTCTCGTTGCGGAACATGCAGACTTCGTAGGTGTCGGTGGTCTGGGGGCTCCCGAGATCTTCGAGGCTCGTTTCTCCGCCTTCGGACCAGGTCCACTTGAGCTGGCGTCTGCTGTCGAGCGCGCTGGTCGTGATGGCGAGCTCGGAAGGAAGACCGTAGCCGACCGTCGGGGTGCAGTCCGGACGCGGCGCAAGGATGCATGTGCCGACGTCGGGCTGGCAGTATTCGCACGTGGCGCAGAAGACGCTTGTCGTGCCGGCACAGACTCCGTCGCTGCAGACATCATTGGAGGTGCAGGCGTTCGCATCGTCGCAGGGACTGGAGTTGGCGACATGCGCGCAGAGGCCGGAGGAATCGCACTGATCGTCCGTGCAAACGTCGGAGTCGCTGGTGCATGCGGTTCCCGACGCGCGGAACATGCAGGTCGATGTGCAGCACTCGCCGCCATCACATTGCTCTGCCGTCGTCTGGATGCCATTGCCGCAGCCGGTAAACGTGCAGTTGGCGTCACAGCCGTCGCCGCTCGTCGCATTGCCGTCGTCGCACTGCTCGAGATCCTCGACGTCGCCATCGCCGCAAGTGCCTGCGAAATGACGAGTCAGGACTGCATCGAAGACGAGCTGGCCATCGTTGTTGCTCCCGGAAAGGCCGGCGGCGAGGATACGGCCGTCCGGCTGAAGCGTGAGCGCATTGATCTGGTTCTGATTGGCTCTCGGTTCTCCCGCGAGATGGAAGGTGGGATCCAGCACGCCGTCCGCCGAGAACCGTAGAAGCTCGAACGTGGTCGTCTCGGGAATTTCGCGATTTGGAACGGGGTGCCAGACCAGGCCTCCAACGACGATCGAGCCGTTGTCCAGCACGACCAGGCCGTATCCTGCGGAGTCGTCCTCGACGGGGCCCCTGACGATTCCAGTGCCGCCAAAGGTCGGATCAAGGGCACCGTCGCCATTGTAGCGGGCGACGGCGAGATCGTATCCGACTTCTCCTACAACGAATCCGGTGACGACGATCTTGCCGTCGTCCTGAATGGCGACGTCACTGAGAGGATCGAGCTGGCTCACGTGCGTGTTGACGACCCCGCCACTGCCGAATGTCGGATCGAGCTGTCCGTTGGCGGTATAGCGCATGAGCAGGAATCCATTGAGATTGTAACCGACCACGACCAGCGACTGGTCTGCAAAACGGGCCATTGCAGTGACGATGCGAAACACTCCCGGAGTCGAGGATCCAAACGTCGGGTCGAGTTGCCCGTTGCTGTCGTAGCCGACGAGAATGACTTCGTCGGCACCGTACTGGCCCGCGACGACGATTCGCCCGCTGGTCTGGATCTGCACCGCGCTCAGATAATGTTCGCCTTCTGCGTAGTTGCTGGTCACGATCCCGCCGACGCCGAATGTCGCGTCCAGTGTTCCGTCGCTTTCGTATCGCACCAGCGCGAACTGCGGCCGGTTGAGCCAGAAAAACGCTTCGTCGCCGATATAGGCCGTTCCCACTGCGACGATTTTCCCGTCGGCCTGCAGGGCGATCTCCTGCGTATAGGCGTATTTGCCGATTTCGGTGACCACCGTCCCGCCGGTTCCGAAGCCGGAATCCAGAGTCCCGTCGGCGTTATAACGTACGAGAAGCAGCCTGCTGAACTGTTGGTCGGTGTTGGGGTTCTCGACTATCGCGCCGGCTGCCAGAATCTTTCCATCCGGCTGCACGACGACGTCCGAGTAAGAGGCATTCCGCCCTTCGACCGCAAGCGTTGCGATTCCAGCCGCGCCGAAGCTTGGATCGACTCCTCCCGCAGCAAAAGCCACGACCGGAAGAACGATCAACGAGACAAGTGCCGACGCAAGGACGGGCCTGAATGTTTTCATGACACCCCGTCTAGCGTGTCGCTGCGAGCCTGGTCAACTTTCATCTTTCGACACCACATCGCATTGCCGGGCGGCTATGTGGCGAGCATCACGTTTCTTGCCAAGTCCGCCCTATCCGTCGGGACTTATGCGTGACTGCCGACAAACCTGAAAGTTGAGGGTGCCTGGACCGGTTTGGTCAACCACTCAGCGCGCCGGCTGCAAAACCCCCGGCCTGCGCAGCATCTTCTCGATCTCCGAGATGTGATCCTCCTCGGTACGGATCATCTCGCGCGCGTACTCCTCGAGCCGTACATCCTTGTCGATGGTCAGGTCGAGCAGCTGGCGGTAGAGTGCGACTCCGTTGGTTTCATGCTCGATTGCTTCGCGCAGGATGTCGTCGATGTCGTGCTTGTGGGTTTCGAGGAGCTTGCCGATTTTCAGAGACGGGTGCCCGCCGAACGTCGTGATCAGCTCACCGGCCATGTGCGCGTGCGTCATGGCTTCGGTGGCCTCGGTACGCATCCACGCGATGATGGGAATGCGCGCGTGTCCGAAAATCATGAACGAGTAGTGCGTGTAGCGAACGATTCCGGCCAGCTCGAGCTCGAGAATGCCGTTGAGGGTTTCGAGTACCTTGTCTTTGTCCATCGGAGTCTCCTGTTTGATCCTCGCCCTGCGGGCTGCGGACTGGGGGAGCCGGACGTTACCACGCACGCAGTGCGCAGCCACATCGTTCCAACGGATGCGCGCGATTCCGGTCTGACGCCGGAGCTCACTGTCCCGAGATGCGCGACACCTGCACGTCGACGCTCAGAAATTCGGCGCCGCAGATTCCTCCGCGGTCGCGGCGCACTCCTCGCACCGGCGCTGCCGAGGAATAGTCGAGCCCGACGCTGGTGCGCACGTGCCACGCTCCGGCAATCGTGTTGTTGGCCGGATCGAACGCAGTCCACCCGCGCTCGCCGTCGTAAGCCTCGGCCCACGCGTGGCCGGCCTGCTGCCTGACAGGATCCGCGGCGTTCATTCCGGCCGCGTCCTGTCCGTCCATGCAAAGATACCCGCCGACATAGCGCGCCGGGATGCCGAGTGCGCGTGCAGCGGAAATGAACACGTGCGCATGGTCCTGGCAGACTCCCTTTTCGCCGGCGAGCGCGTCGGCAGCGGTGGTCAGCACTCCGGTACTGCCCTTGGTGTACTCGATGCGACCGGCGACGAGCTGCATCAGGCGGCGCAGTGCGTCCGCCCTGCTCTCCAGCGCGCCGGCTTCGGTGGCAAGCTTTTCGATTGCGGCCGACGGAAACGTAAGCGGAGTCGTCCGCAGATACGCGCCGAGCGGCAATGTCTCGTTGCCGCCACGGACGATCCCGCCGGTGTCGGAAGTTTCGACCAGGCCTTCGACGTTGACTTCGACGGCGTCGTGCACGTGAGCGACCGTGTGCATGTGCGAAGTGTTGCCGAAACCATCCTCGAACGTGGAAAGGCGGCCGGGCCCCTTGGTCATGATGCGCCACGACAGGATCGAGAACCCGTCGTACGGGCGCGGCGTGAGGCGAAGAATCTGCGCGGCGTATTCGGCGGGCGTCTCGTACTTGTACGTCGTGTGATGGCGGATCGACAGTCGCATACGGCACCTCAGGAGATCAGGTAGAACTCGGCAATGTGGCGTCCGAGCGCGCCAGTGTGGTCGATGATCTCGGTCAGGAACTCGTGCAGCCCGTCCTGGAAGATCGTCTGGATCCGGCCGAAGCGAAGGCGCGCGTCGAGCTCACCGGCGAGCCGGTGACACTCGCCGCGCTTTCCCCCGTGGCCGTCCGAGATCAGGTCGAGATAGCGCGTGATCTGCGCGTAACACGAGCACAGCGACCGCGGCATCTCGGGTCGCAGGATCAAAAGCTCGGCCACCTGCCACGGGTGCAGGCGATCGTGGAAGATCCAGTGGTAGCTTCGCACCGCCGAGACCGCGCGCAGGATCGACTGCCACTGGTAGTAGTCGAGCACGCCGCCGACGTCGTCCGGGCTCGGCAGCAGCACGTGGTACTTCACGTCGAGGATGCGGGCGGTGTTGTCGGCGCGCTCGACGTAGGTGCCGAGCTGCGTGAAGTAGTACGCGTCGTTTCGCAGCATCGTGTTGGCATACGCGCCGTGAAACAGCAGCGAACGGTGGCGGACCCAGTCGAGGAACCCTGCCACGCGGTCGGGCTCGAGGTCGGCGTCGGAAAACGAGCGCGCGCCGAGCCAGGTTTCGTTGAGCGCTTCCCACATGTCGACCGTGAGCGCCGTGCGGACGGCGCGCGCGTTGCGCCGCGCGGTTTCGAAGCACGAATAGATGCTCGACGGATTGGTCGTGTCGCGCACGAGGTACTGGACGACCGCGCGGCTCGGAGCCTCGTCGCCGTACTTGTCGGCGAAGCCCTGCGCGCAGCCGGTTGCAGCCAGCGTCGAGCGCCATTCGTTGCCGCTGCCGGCGAGCGAGCGCGACATCGTCGCCATGCGATGGCCGACCTGGAGGATTCGCGCGACGTTCTCCGCGCGCTCCATATGGCGCGCAAGCCAGAACAGGCTGTCGGCCGTGCGCGCGAGCATCGGCTCAGCGTCCTCCCGCCAGTGGCGACAGCGGGCTGCCGGCCTCGAGCACCCACGTGTCCTTGGTGCCGCCGCCCTGGCTCGAATTGACGACCAGCGATCCGTCGCGCAGCGCCACGCGCGTAAGGCCGCCGGCGACGATCCGTACGCTGCGGCCGTACAGCACGAACGGACGCAGGTCGACGTGGCGCGGCGCGATGCCGCTGTCGACGAACGTCGGGCACGTCGACAGCGCAAGCGTCGGCTGCGCAATGTAGTCGTCGGGAGTCGCGCGAATCTTGGCCGCAAAGCGCGCGCATTCTTCCCTGGTCGAGCACGGACCGACGAGCATGCCGTAGCCGCCCGAGCCGCGCGTCTCCTTGATGACGAGCTCGGGAAGATGCTCGAGCACGTACGCGAGATCGTCCTTTTCGGCGCAGCGCCACGTGTGCACGTTTCCGAGCAGCGGCTCTTCGCCGAGATAGAAGCGGATCATCTCTGGCACGAACGGATAGACGCCCTTGTCGTCGGCGATGCCGGTGCCGACGGCGTTGGCGATCGTGACCGTGCCCGAGCGATACGCGCCGAACAGGCCGGGTACGCCGAGCGACGAGTCCGAGCGAAACGTGAGCGGATCGAGGTAGTCGTCGTCGAGCCGCCGGTAGATCACGTCGACGCGTTTCGGCCCCTCGGTGGTGCGCATGAACACGACGCCGCCGTCGACGAACAGGTCGACGCCTTCGACGAGCTCGATTCCCATCTCGTCGGCGAGGAACGAATGCTCGTAGTATGCGCTGTTGTACTGGCCCGGCGTGAGCAGAACGATCGTCGGCTCGCCCGTGCACGCCGGCGGTGCGGCGTCGCGCAGCGTCTCGAGCAGCTCTTCGGGATAGCGCGAGATCGGTGCGATGCCGTGCGAGGACATCAGCTCGGGAAAAAGCCGCAGCATCGCCTCGCGATTCTCGAGCATGTACGAAACGCCCGACGGCGTGCGGCAGTTGTCTTCGAGCACGTAGAACTCGGACTGGCCGGTGCGCACGATGTCGATTCCCGCCACGTGCGTGAACGCGCCGGCGGGAGGAGAAAAGCCCTGCATCTCCGGCCGGAAGCTTTCGTTCTCGAGGATGAGCGACCACGGGATCCGTCCGGCGCGTGCGATTTCGCAATTGCCGTAGGTGTCGAGCAGGAACGCGTTCAGCGCCTTGATGCGCTGCGTGAGTCCGCGCTCGAGAAGCGTCCACGTCTGGTGGTCGAGAATGCGTGGAATGATGTCGAACGGAATCAGCCGCTCGGGGTCGCCGCCTTCGGTGTAGACCGCGAACGTGATGCCGATGCGGCGGAACAGCACTTCGGCTTCGCGGGCTTTGAGACGCCGCTCCTCCGGGCTCGTGCCCGTGAGCCAGGCCGCGATGCCGTCGTAGGCCGGGCGCACGCTCCGACCGTCGAACATTTCGTCGAAGGCCGCTCGAGATCTTTCCACGGCGGAAGCCCCGAGCGCCGTATTGGCCTCGTTCTCGTACATTGGTCCTCGCGCCGAAAGAGCACGAGGCGTGCCACGGATGCCGGCGTGGTCCGGTTGGCCGGCGGCAGCGTCCGCGGCCGAAATGCGAGGCCGGCTGCGACGTGCGACGTGCTTTTCGGCAGGCCTCGCCGATTCGCGAGGCCTGCTGGCCGCTCACAGGACAGGCACTGCTCGATAAGCGAGCAGTGACAGGCACCGCTCGATGAAACGATCAGCGCAGGGAAGGTGCTACTTGGCGCCGGAAGTAGTCAGCGCCGCTTTCATCGACGTGAGCACGCCCGCCGGATCGTGCTCGTCGTAGAAGTACTTGTAGGTCGGACGCGGGGCGGTGATCTGGTCGAGCAGCGTTCCATCGGACTTGAGGAAGAACGTCCTCGGGATGTATTCGCCGTCGGGTGCGTACTTCGCACTCGTCGCCGTTTCCTTGTCCTTGTTCAGATGGATCATCACGAAGCTCTTCGACAGCTCGACCACCGCCGGGTCATGGAAGACTTTGCTGTAGTTGCTGCAGTGCGGGCACCAGTCGGTGTAGAAGATCAGCAGGATCGGCTTGTTCGACGTCTTCGCTTCGGCAAGCCCTTCGTCGTAGCCCTTCCACGCAATCCCGGAATCGTTCCAGTCTCCGCCGGCAACGGCTGGAGTGGCGACCGCCGCGAGCATCGAGAAGGCCGCAAGCACGGAAACCGCCAGCAGCCGTGTGATGGATTTTCTGATCGGCATGTTCGTCTGTCTCCCTGGGTCCAAAGTCCTGCGACAGTGACCGACACCGCCGATTGAGTAAACAGATCGGCTCTGCGAAGGATTCGGGCCGGTACAAAGCAATGTCATCGAACAAGCCTTCCGCAAAAGCATCAAGACGACCTGCTCCCGCGTCCGCATCGCCTCAAGCGGGCGACGGCGAAGATTTTGCCGCGCTTTTCGAAGCCAGTCAGGGGCCGAAGTCGGCGGCGGCGCCGGCGCGCGCACGTGCAGGTGACCTGATTTCCTGCAAGGTCATCGCGCTCGGCCAGTCGAGCGTTTTCGTCGCCGTCGGCGACAAGGCCGAGGGTACGATCGACCTCGCCGAGTTCCGCGATCCGGCGACCGGAGAGATCCGCGTCTCGGTCGGCGACGTCGTTCAGGCAACCGTGCTCGACGACGGTTCGAGCTCGGGAAGCGCGGTGCTCACGCGCATGCTCGGGCGCGGCGGTCACGCCGCTGCCGAGCTCGAGCAGGCGTTCGAGCTCGGCGTACCCGTCGAAGGGCTCGTCACC
Source organism: Candidatus Limnocylindrales bacterium (assembly GCA_035571835.1). Taxonomy (NCBI): domain Bacteria; kingdom Bacillati; phylum Chloroflexota; class Candidatus Limnocylindria; order Candidatus Limnocylindrales; species Candidatus Limnocylindrales bacterium. Next base: position 18,281 of record DATNBU010000034.1, read on the forward strand.
GGCGAGACCAAGGGCGGATACGAAGTGCAAGTCGCCGGCCTGCGCGCGTTCTGCCCCGGTTCGCAGATCGATCTGCGTCGCGGCGGCGAGGATCGCGTAGCGTCGGCGGAATACGTCGGCAAGCGCTTTCCGTTTCGCGTCACCAAGGTCGAAAACGAAGGACGCAACATCGTCGTCTCGCGTCGCGACCTGCTCGAGCAGGAAGCCGCGGAGAAAGCCGCGCAGACGTGGGCCAGCATTCGCGTCGGCGCAGTGCTCGAAGGAACCGTCCGCTCGCTGCGCGATTTCGGTGCGTTCGTCGATCTTGGCGGCGTCGACGGAATGATTCACGTGAGCGAGCTTGCGTTCACGCGCGTCAAGCATCCGGGCGAGCTTCTCGCGGTCGGCCAGCGCGTTCGCGTGGAGGTCATCAAGGTCGGCGAGCCCGACAAGGAAGGCCGCCGCCAGATCGGCCTTTCGATGCGCGCGCTTGCCGAAGATCCGTGGAGCGCGGTGGCGACCCGGTTTGCGCCGGGCACCAGCGTCGAAGGCACGGTCACGCGCGTCGAAGCGTACGGCGCATTCGTCGAAGTGGCGCCGGGCGTCGAAGGGCTCGTGCACATTTCGAAGATCACGCCCGATCGCCGGCTAAACCACGCGCGCCAGGCGGTTACGGTCGGTCAGACGGTCGAGGTCACGGTTCTTTCGGTCGACCTTGCGCAGCGCCGGCTCAGCCTGTCGATGGTCGAGACGATCAATCGCGCGCGCGACGCCGAAGCGGCGGAGGAACGCAAGGACAACGAACGCGTGATGGCCGAGCACAGCGGCAGCGGCTCACTCGGAACATTCGCCGACCTCCTCAACGAGGCCCGCAAGAAATAATCGGGGACAGACACCGATTTCCCGAAATCGGTGTCTGTCCCCGATTTCCCATTTCGATCAGGTGTACTGCTGCTCGAGCGAGCGGCAGATCGGATTGTCCGAGTCGGCGGCCTCGGCGCGCAGACGGTGCTTGTCGACCGACACGCGGCGAAGCGTCACGCTGACGTTGTCGTCGTCGGCTTCGATGACGGCGTATTCGGCATGCGGAAGGATCTGCGGGGCGTTGCCGCTCGCGTACTGCCGGAACGGCATGCCGACACTGCCGGGATTGACCAGCAGCATTCCGCGATGCTGCCTGAGCATCTGGATGTGCGTGTGGCCGCCGGCGAGAACGGTTGCCTGCGAACCGGCAAGCGCTTCGTCCAGCTCATCGGGCGGCGTGGTCGCAAGCAGGTCTTCCATGTGCGAGCGCGGCGATCCGTGAAACAACAGCGCGCTCGTATTCTTTCCGAGCTGCATCGGGATCTTCAGTTCGAATCGCGACAGAAACGCGATCTCGTCGGCGGAGAGCTGGTCACGACACCAGTCGACGGCATCGACGACGATCGGAACCTCGGTGTACGAGCGGATCAGCTGATCGTCGAGCATGAACGCATCGTGGTTGCCGAGGATGCAGCGGCAGCCGCGCTCGCCGAGCTCGGAGATGACCTCGCTGGGCCGGGGCCCGAGCGTGGCGACGTCGCCGAGGCAGATGACCTCGTCGATGCCGGTCCGGTCGATGTCGTCGAGAACCGCCTTCAGGGAGACGTGGTTTCCGTGCAGGTCCGAGATGAGTGCCGTACGCATGGGGAGCGGTTCCCCCGGAACCGGCCATGACTATAGCGGGCAAGCGTGCGGGAAGTCGACTCAGATGAGAAGACGCAGCGAGGATGGAGCGTTTCGGTCCATCCTTCGCTGCGTGTGGTGTCCCTGTAGTAGCAGGATGCCGGGGTCTCAGCCGGCGACGCGTGCGATCCTGTCGCGCTCGACGCGCGGCGTGTGGATTGGGATCGGTTGCGTCTTCTCCTGCGTGGTTGAGGACACCGTTTGGTCGGCCAGTCGGGCCATCTTGATCACCGCGGTGGCGAGAGAGCTTCGCAGTTTGCGCGCTGCGTCGATGCAGCTCGCGTCTACGTGGAAACCCCAGGTCAGCAGTCCTGCATAACTGAAGATGGCGATGCCGAGCCCCTGCCCGCGGAACAGCGGCACGAGAGGACAGACCCCGGTCATCTTCTGTTCGAACAGGTAGAGCGGAACTTGCGGCCCGGGAACGTTGGTCAGGATCAGGTTGAACGTCTTCGTGCTGCCGGTCAGCTGTTCGAGGCGAGCAAGCAGCGAAGGCGACAGCGAGTTGGCAACGTTCTCGAGCAGGATCGCTCCCTGCACCGAACCGTTCTCTTTTGCTTCACGCGCGGCAGCCCGCACACGCTGCCACCTGGTCTTCAGGTCCGGCGAGTCCAGCGGCAGGTCGAGAAGCATGCCCGAGACCTTGTTGCCGAGGCGCAGCGTCGACACGTCGGTGGCATCGCCGACCGGGCAGTAGACGCGCAGGTCGCGGCCGTCCGAGTTCGTGCAGGTTTGCGAGAACGCTTCGCTGACCAGCGTGAGCGCGACGTCGTTGACGGTGCCGCCGAGACGGCGACCGATTCGTTTCACGTCGTCGAGCGCTACCGACCACCACAGGAAACGGCGATCGGATCCGGTCGGCCGATCGAACGCGGTTGCGACTGGAGGGTTCAGCGACGCATCGGCTAGCGAGCGCATCGCGCTGAGAAGACCACCCGCTCCGGCAAGCATGTTGCGCGGAGAGAACATCGCGTTGCTCGCGGCATCGCTGGCGAGGCTGGCCGCGCCCCGCAGGCGGGTGTCGATGGCGTCGCGAAGAAGCTCGAGCTGGCTCGGCAGCGGACGCGGTCGCCACGCGCGAGGGGTTTCCGGAATCGAAAACGGCTCGGAGCCGAGCACGGCACAAAGCAGCGCCGCCCCGCTCAGACCGTCGGCGAGGCAATGGTGGGTCTTGCAGGCGAGCGCGAATCCACCGCTCGGCAGGCCCTCGATCAGCCAGATCTCCCACAGCGGACGGCTGCGCGCGAGCGGCTGTGACATGATCCATGACACGGTTTCTTCGAGATGGCCCGGGGACGACGGGGCCGGCAATGCGACGCCGCGCACATGGTCGGAAATGCGAAAATCCGCACAATCGACCCAGACGGGGTGGCCCTCCAGCGGAACTCGCATGAGGCGCTGCCGGTAACGCGGAATCATCGATAAACGGGCTTCCACATGCGCGCGCAGCCGCCGCAGCGTGACGCGGCGATCGCCCGGCTGAGGATCTTCGAACAGACACACAGCGCCGATGTGCATCGGCATGTCCTCGCGTTCGGTGTCGACGAAAAAACTATCGAGAGCACTCAGGCGGTCAAACGTTTGTTCCACGGGCATCCTCCTTCCGAGTGGGTCCGGGATCATTAGAACGCGATGTGTGGTTTGCAGTCTCGAGGTCTACGGCGTGCGGGCTTTCGACGATCGAGCTGGAAGTAAAAAATGGTCCCGTGGTTGCGAGCAGATTCTGTGCCATGAACGCGATTCCAACTTCGAATGATGTCGGCAAGTTGGAAGCTCGCACATGAGCAGCCTTGCGTGCACCTGTGCAAGAGTCATCGAAACAATGCGCCGCTGTCACATTTCGTGCTCGATGATTCGCGTGAGATGAACATCGTTCGACATCACGACATCGATCACGACGCATGATGCAAGCGCGCTGCGTCGCATCGCGAGCGGAGTTGCTCGTCAATCTTCTGAAGAATCGAAAAGCGTAGGCGCAGCGCGTCGAATCAACAGGATGTCGACAGCTGCGGACGGCCGACGGGGGTTCGCCTTTGTGCGGGCGTTCGCTTCAGCCGTTCCAGCCCGCGCGGCGCCAGCCCGCGATGCAGAGCTCGGCGAGCGCGGCTGTATTGGTCTGCCGGAACGTGTCGAGCGAGAAGCTCGGTGAGATGCGCCGCATCGTCGCGAGCGCTTCGAGCGCTTCGGCCGACCGCCCGAGATGCCCGAGCGCCGCGGCAAGCACCCGATAGCCGTGCGGCTGGTCGCCGCGAAGCCTCAGGCTTTCTTTCTCCCGTTCGACCGCAGCCTCGAGCCGCCCCGCGACCAGGTTGGCCACGGCAAGCTGGTGCAGGAAGAAATGCATCTGCTGGTCACGAGGCGACAGGCGGATGGCTTTCTCCATTACCCGGATCGCTTCGTCGGGGCTCTCTGTCGTGAGCGCGACGGCAAGTCCCTGATACGCCATCGTAAGGCTCGGATTGAGGTCGATCGCCCGTTCGAACGCGGCGACCGCAGCAGCGGTATCGCCGCCGTACGACGTCGCGTAACCCATCGCGGCGTACGCCCAGGGATCATCGTCGGAGAGCGACAGTGCCATCTCGGCTGCAGCCCGGGCATCGGCCACCGTCCGGGCGGGATCGTCCGACCAGTGGTAGGTCAGCATCGCAGCATGGCAGACCGTCTCGAGCGCGGCGGCCGTCGAGAACGACGGGTCGAGCTCGCGCGAGCGGCGAAGAAGCCGCATCGCTTCGTCAAGCTCCCCCTTTGCACGCAGGCCGAACAGAAGGTGGGCGCCCTTCTGGAAGCATTCCCACGAGTCGAGATGGGGCGCCGGCTTCTGGCGGATGCGCAGCTGTTCGGCCCGCCCGATGGCGGGTTCGATCGAGCTGAGGATTGCCAGCACGATGCCGTCCTGCAGCTCGAAGACATCTCCGAGCTCGCGGTCGTAGCGCTCGCGATGGATCTGCAGTCCCGTCGAGCCGTCGACGAGCTCGACCGCGACGCGGATCCGCTGCGCGGAGGTCGCGCCGCCGGCCACCAGTCCGGCGGCGCCCGAACCCTGGATGCTTCCTGCCACAAGGTAACGAGCCCCGAGCTCGCGGCTGACCTGGCGGATGTCTGCCCGGCGGCCCTTGTACGAAGCTGTCGAGCTGCTCGAGATCACGGGGAAGAGCCGGAACGCGGAGAACCTTGCGATCAGGTCCTCGGCGATCCCGTCGGCGAGGTAGCTCAGCGATGCATCGGTGCCGCGGTCTTCAAATGGCAGCACCGCGAGGACGGGGCGCCCGCTGAAGCCCGGGATCGTCGCGCCTGCCGGTGGTGTGTCGTCCTGGCCGTGCGGAAGCCGGATGCGGAACGCGCGCACCGGCACCGGGATGTTTTTGAGACTCTGTTCACCGAGGTCCTCGAACGACCCGGCAACCTTGCCGCGGACCTCGTCGATGACGACCGCCGATGCACAGATGCCGCCCGGCAGCGCGAGCCCTTCGAGACGGGCGGCCACATTGATGCCGTCGCCGAAAATTTCGCCCTCTTCGACGAGGATCGAGCCCAGATGGATGCCGATACGAAAGCGAAGACGCTCGCCTTCGGGAACGCCGGCCTCGGTCTCGGCGAGCTCGGTCTGCACGGCGACGGCGCACGCGACGGCATCGATCGAGCTCGTGAATTCGGCGAGCACGTTGTCGCCCGCGGTGCCGACGATGCGTCCGTGATGCTCGCGCACGTAGCCGCTGAAGGTCTGGCGGCGCGAACGGATCGCGGCGACCGTTGCCGCATCGTTCTCGGCCATGCGGCGGCTGTAGCCGACCGCGTCGGCGCTCAGGATTGCCCGGAGGTGCCGCTCGACGCCCGCTTGGCTGTCCGCCTGCATCCGAAGCCGCTTAGCGCAGCGCGAGATCGAATGGGAGCCTTGCGTAGATGCCGCGCGGATCGTTGAAGTGCCCGATCGCGACGGCCCCGTCGATCGCCTCGCGAATCCAGCTTGCGATCATCTCCGACCCGGCCGCCTTTTGCGGCCGCTTGCGCTGGAGCGCCTCGGCGAGCGCTTCGACGAGCGCCTTGCGTACCGGATACTCGACGACCGTGAATTCCTCTCCGACGGACGCTTTGCCGGCCGCGAAGGCGACGGCTTTGTCGAGCCCGCCGATCTCGTCGACGAGCCCGAGCTTTGCCGCTTCCGTTCCCGACCACACGCGCCCCTGCGCGATCTCGTTCACCGCAGCGCGGTCCATCTTGCGCGAATCGGCAACCTTGGTGAGGAACTGGTCGTAGACCCAGTCGACGCTCTTCTGAAGCACCTCGAGCTCTTCGGGAGTTTTCGGGCGAGTGACGGTCGCGGCATCCGCAAACTTGCCGGTCTTGACGGTCTGGAACGTGAGCCCGAGCTTGTCGTTGGCAAGACCCTGCACGTTGAACAGCAGGCCGAACACGCCGATCGATCCGGTGATGGTCGTCGGCTCGGCGAAGATGCGGTCGGAGTAAGTCGAAATCCAGTAGCCTCCGGACGCGGCGAGGCTTCCCATCGAAACGATGACCGGTCTGGTTTTCTGGATGAGGCGGACTTCGCGCTGGATCGTCTCGGATGCGGTCACGCTTCCGCCGGGACTGTTGACGCGAAGCACGAGAGCCTTGACGGCATCGTCGCGGCGAATTTCGCGAAGGTCGCGCGCGACCTTGTCGCCCCACACGACGCCCTGATCGGTGCCGGTGCCGTCGACGATCGTTCCTTCGGCGTAGACGATCGCGATTTTCTGCGCGCTCGAAGTTGCCGAGCCGTGGTCGCTCCTTTTCGAAGCGAGATTGTTCGGCGGAACGAGTTTCGCGTAATCGCCCATCGAGATCTGCTTGAACGGCTCCTTGGCGTTCTTGGTACCGGTAGCCGTGTGAAGCTCGTCGAGCATCTCGTCGAGATAGCCGACGCGATCGATCAGGTGCGACTCGACGGCTTTGTCGGCGCGAATGATTCCCTCGGCGTCCGCGATTTTCAGCAGACCGCCGGGCTCGAGGTTGCGCGCCTTTTCGATCGATCCCGAAAGATCTCCCCAGATGTCGTCGATCAGCTTCTGGGTCTGCGCGCGGCTCTCGGGGCTCATGTCCTTGCGCGTGTACGGCTCGACCGCGCTTTTGTATTTGCCGACGCGCGTCACCTGCACGCCGATCCCGAACTTCTCGAACGCTCCCGCGTAGAACATCGGCTGCGACGCGAGGCCAGGCACCAGCAGCGCACCGAACGGATCGAGCACGACTTCGTCGGCCGCCGACGCGAGATAGTATTCGCGCGTCCCGCCGAAGTTGAGCCATGTCTTGACCGGTTTGCCCGCAGCGCGGAATGCGCCGATCGCATCGCGGATTTCCTTGAGCGCGGCGAAGCCCGTCGAGTGGCCTGGAGACAGATCCTGTCCGGAAAGATAGAGCCCTGCGATGTCCGAATCTCTCGCTGCCGCTTCGAGCGCGCGCGTGACCTGTCGCGACTGAAGCACGTGCGGGCGAGTGTCCTCGTTGAAGAGACCCGCCAGATCCTCGATGCCGCCGGTCGAAACCGGCGCGTCCTGGAAGTCGTCCGACAGGTCGAGCACCAGGTACGATCCGGGCTGGATCGTCGTCTGCGGCTCGGGCTTGGTGCCGATGCCGCTCAGCAGAACGGCCGCGACGATCGAAAGCGACAGCAGCAGCATCGCCACCGCAGCCAGGGTTCCGAAAAAGGACGCAAAGAAGCTTTTCATTACGGTTTGCCGTCACGCCCGACCGGGAATTTCCGCCGCTGGTTTGCAGGGCGGGCGCGTTGTCTCGACGGTGACTGCCGCGTGACGGAATGTAAACCGGGATTGGCCGAATCCGTGATCCGGATGGCCTGTTCAGGCGCTCGTGCCGCCGGTTTCAGGCGTTCGGATGCGTCAGGAAGTCGCGGATCAGCCGGATGACTTCCCGGCCGGCCTCGTCCTTTTCTTCTTCGGCGAAGCCGCCGGCCGCGAGAAGCCACGGTTCGAACACGAGCCATCCGAATGCGACGGCCCCTGCGAGCATCGCAACCGAACGAGGATCGGCGTCCGTCGGTCCCTTGCCCTGAGCCTGGAGATCACGGATCAGATCGATCGCGCGTCCCATCGTCGGAAACGTTTTCTGCACGCAGTTGATCGGCTGTCCGTCGAGCATCGTGCGCGCGAGAAGCTTCCAGTACGTCTCCTGCTCGCGCACCGCATGAAAGAAGCGCAGCAGGATCGCGCTGGCTTCGCCTTCCTGGTCGACGGATGCGATCTCGGCGCTCAGACCTTCGAGCACTTCGCGCAGTAGTGCTTCCTTGGTGCGGAAGTGACGATGGATCAGACCGTTGTTGACGTGTGCCTTGGATGCGATCTCGCGCGTCGAAACCGCCTCGGCGCCTTTTTCCGCAAACAGCTCTGCTGCTGCACGCAGAAGCGCATCCCGCGTCGCTCCTCGTACGGCGTTCGTGTCCTGGTCCGAGACACTCATGCGTTGATCCCCTTTTGCGACGCACGTTCCGTTTGCGAGAATCGAACGCCGCTCCTGCGCGACTCCAGGTACGAAGCCGCTCGCGGCTGAGGTCGCGACGCGCCCCGCTGCGCGACTCGAATCCCAACCTTCGAGTTAGAAAATGTCACGTTTGTCAGTACTGGGGCAACTGAGACGTGGATTACTTTTTGCGGCGCAGTGCGTCGCGACGGGTCGCGCAAACGCCTCCAGTTCCCAACCCGCATCGTCTTTGCCAAGCTCGGCCGGACTCACATTGATCCAGCGGGCATCCCGCTCGCCGGTTTCCGACGGAGGTGGCAAGCATGGCAGTCCGACCGATCCCGCAAGGCTACGAAGGTGCGATCCCGTACCTGTCGTGTCGAAACGCAGCAGCGGCCCTCGACTTCTATCGCAGCGCGTTCGGTGCCACCGAGCACATGCGCATGATGCAACCCGACGGCCGCGTCGGCCACGCCGAGATCCAGATCGGAAGCGCTCGCATCATGCTGGCCGACGAGTTTCCGGAGATGGGTTTCCAGAGCCCGATCGCTCTCGGCGGCACGCCTGCCGGGATTCATCTTTACGTCGAAGACGTCGATGCGGTGGTCGCGCGCGCGAAGGCCGCCGGCGCAAAAGTGGTGCGCGAACCGGCCGACCAGTTCTACGGCGACCGTTCGGCAACGCTCGAAGATCCGAGCGGCCACCGCTGGTTCTTCGCGACCCACAAGGAAGACCTGACGCCGGACGAGATCGACCGCCGCCGCGCGGCGATGGAACAGACCGAAGGGCGGTAGCGCAGCGGCCGCACACGTAGCGGGGGGCGCATGTTCTTCCGCTGAGCGCCCTCGGCGCTTGCCTCTTGTCGTAGCCGCGCATTGCCATTATCCGGAAGGCCGTCCGCCGGCGGAGGAGCCGGCGAGGGGGAGGAGATCATGCGCCTTTTTGTGTTTCCTTTGCCGGTCGTCCGGCTGTTCGTGTTCGTCGGCATTCTCGCTGCTTGCGTCCCGGCGACCGCCGGCACGCAGATGAAAGCGTCGCTCGTCTCGGCGCCGCTCACTTGCAGCGCCGGTGCGTGCCAGGTCACCGGTAGCGCCTGCACGACGAACGCGGACTGCGGCGACGTCATTTCCTCGAAGTCGAAGGGCCAGATCGCCGGAACCGGCATCGGCAAATTCACCGTCAAGGGAGTTGTCGGGGCCGGCGGTACGCCGGTGACGACCGACGGCATCGCCGGCACGGACGACGACTATGTGATCGGAATCCTCGCACTGCCGGCCGACGGCGACGTGCGTTTCAGCTCTCTGAAACTCGATCTGAGCAACGGCGCCGGATCGGTGACGGGCGACCTGAGCTCGCTGTTTACAGCAGCTGGTGGACCGTTTGCACCGATCGTCGTTCTTACCACGCCGCTCCCGGCTCCGGCCACGTGCCCCGGTGCGAATTCGCCGGCCGAGATTGCCGCGCGACTGGACAACAACAACTGTGCCAACGGAGAACAGATCGGATACGGCGGCATCAGCACCGACGAGACGGATTCGGCCAAGTACAAGATCTCGCTGACGGCGCCGGACCAGACCTGCGAGGCCGGCGAGTGCAATGCCGGCAGTTGCGTCGCGAACTCCGATTCCTGCACGACCAACAGCGACTGCAACCGTTGCAGTTTTTCCGCAACGATCTGCGCGACCAATGCCGACTGCGGGTTCGCGATCTCCCCGACCTCGAAGATCCAGGTCGCCAGCAGCGGCAAGACGAAGGTTTCGATCAAGGGAATGCTCGCGAGCGACGGCACTCCGATCACGACCGACGGAACGGTCGGCACCAGCGACGACTACCTCGTCTTCATCGTCGCCGACCTCTTCGGCGCCGGGCAATCCGCGACGAGCCTCAAGCTGGAGCTGAAAGACGGCAAGGGAAAGATCAGCGCGGATCTGAGCGAGTGGTTCAGTCCGGCGTTCGAGTCGGGCCTTCTCTTCGTATTCGTCGTGACGCCGCCGCCGGCGCCGTCAACCTGCCCGGGAACCAACTCGGCCGCCGACATCGCGGCACGTGCGGAAGATGCCGGCTGCGACGACGGATACGCGGTCGGAATCGGAGGGATCCAGCTGGACGAATGACGCGCGACGCGTAACTCCTCGCTGGACCGGATCGCTGACCGTCCGGAGCGAGGCCAATCACGACTGCCACGTCGACTGCGCGGATCTCGGCTCGTGCAATCCGCGGCAGCAACAACCGCCACGACGGAGCTCTACTTCGTGATCGTGATCGACTGCGACCGTATCGTGGTCGTTGTGGTCCCCGGATAACTGATCGTCGCCTTGATCACCGCCGCGCCGGTCCCCGACTTCCCGAGTTGCCAGTTGTAGATGAACTGATCGGTCGCGGGATCGTACTTCGCACACGCAGGTACGAGCGTCTGCGCGCCGGTCGCAGAGACCTTGACCTTGCATGGAGACGACACGAGCGCGGCCGCGGCAGCGTCGGAGATGCGAGCACCGGTGGCGTCGATCAAAGCGAACTTGACCGGCACGGTCTGTCCGACCTTCCACTTCGAGCCGGGCGCGGGCGAGAAGAAGCCGAGGAACCCATAGCTGACGACGTAGTGGAAGCGCTGGTTGGTCGAGTTGCCGGCGTTGTCGGTTGCATGGCATGCGACCGTGTGGTCGCCGAGCGTGGCCGTGGTAACGGCATCGCAACTGGATGTCGCGACACCGGACGTCGCGTCCGTCGCGTGCGGGAGGGCCGTGCCGACCGCGCCGAGGAGCAGCGGATTCGGAGTGACCGTCGGCGCGAGCTCGGGCGCGGTCTGGTCGATCTTTATGGCGACGACAACCGGCGTCTCCTTGTTGCCCGCCCTGTCCACGCTTGCTGCGTACACGGTGTGCGCGCCGTCGTTTGCGACGTTCGTCAGGTCGCAGTCCGCGTCCGGCAGATCGTCGAACGACGATGGCGCGGGATTCGGATCGAGCGCGCAGCGGGTTTGCGCGAGGCCGTTGCCAGCCACACCGTCGTCGGCGACGGGGTCGTCGGCCGAGATGTCGACGGTGACGTCGCTCGTGTACCAGCCGTTCGACCCGTGCGTGCCGCTTGGCGTGATTGTCGTCGTGGGCGCCTCCGCGTCGACAGTTGCGATCGAGATGCCGGTCGCGTGTGCTTCAGTCTGGTTCGGGGCGGCATCGAACAGTGGCCCGATAGTGGATCCGACGACATCCGTGACGGCGTCGATCGCGGTGATGGTTCCGTCGCTGTAGTTCGACGAGTAAACGGTCGCTTCGTCGGGCGTCAGCCTCGGGAACAATGGGCTCAGGTGACCGATGTCAATCGAGACAGGCGGCGCGGAGAAATTGGCCGTGTCGATTTTGCTGACCACCGTGGTTTGCTCGCTCGCCGCGTAGAGGGTGCTTCCGTCCTGCGTAAGCGCCAGGCCTCTCGGACCGCCAGGTACCGAGACGGTTTCGGTAATCGTGCCGGTCCCGAGGTCGACCGCGCTGACCTTGCCGAGGTTGAAGCGACTTACGTACGCCGTCGTGTCGTCCGGTGACAACACAACGGCATAGGCGGAGCCGCCGATGGCGATCGTTCCGGTCACGACGTTCGTCGCCGTATCGATGACCGACAAGTTCTCACCGTAGAAATCGGCGACGTAGAGCGTCGAGTCGTCCGACGTGACGGCGAGGCCTGTTGGTGCAGCGCCTTGCGCGACAGGGATCGTTGCAGTCACGGTCTTTGTGGCCGTGTCGATGACGCTGATCGTCGAGCTACCGGCGTTGGCGACGTACGCGGTGCTTCCGTCGTGCTTGAACGCGATCGTGATCGGGTGAACGTCGACGGCGATGGGAGTCCCGGCGGTGTTCGAAGCTACGTCGATCGGCGTGACTTTGCCGTCCACGTAACTCGTGACCCAGACCGTCTGGCCGTCTGGCGCAAGTGTCGAGCCGTATGGATTCGGGACGCTGATCGTTGACTCCAGCGTTGCGCTCGAGAGGTCGACCGGCCTTACCTGGCCGATGTCGAAGCCGGACACGTACGCGACGAACTTCGTCGCCGACGACGCGTAGGCGGTCGAGACCACCGCGCATGCCAATGTGACAATTGTCGAGACGACGATGCAGCGTACCTTCATGCAGAATCCCCTTTCGCGTCCGCTAACATAGTTGCCACAGCCACACTAGCGGATCGTTCGCCGCTGGCTGGTCGTCTGGCGGGACATGCTGTGAGATTGCTCGAATGGCAGCTCGCAAACACAAGCCGCGTAGCCACCTGGTCCGCGCCTGCACGAATTTCGTCTCCGACCGGCACTCGTGCACCTGTGGCCGTCGCGCTCGCGAGTCCGCGAGCGTCGGCTGGATCGCTGCTGCGGCCGCCGTCTTCCTTCCAGCTCAGCCTGTTCGTACCGTGGCGACCGAACACTCCGGTCGACGAGCTCGACGCGTCGTGGACCCGGCGCAGTCGAACATTCCCCGGGGAATGTTGACGATGGCGACGTCAGGTTTCGTCGGAGGCACGCGCGCGGTGTGCATCAGTGCTTGGACATCGCATCAAGCCGAGATGCCACGCGCGCTGTTGTGGCATAACGAATGCCACAATGCATGACCCATTCTGACTGGACGAGATTCGAAAAAAAATGCGCAGTGATTTTTTTCACATTCCATGACGGAATCTTGTGACTATGGACCGTGTCGTCAATTGCGTGAGCAGGTGTCGTTGCAACTGACACCTCTTATGAATCCTCTTTAGCCGAGGCAACTTGCGATCTGCGCTGACAGGCGTGTCGGTTCGTCTCTGTATTCGCGAAGTGGCTGCGAACAAATTCGTCAGCGTGAATGTGCATTGTAAATGTCGAGTCGCTTTGGCTTTTTTCACTCCGTCACGGCGCCACGTTCGTTGACTCTAGGGTGTCGACAGCGCACAAGCTGCCTGCCTGCACGTCGCAGGCTCACACACACAGTCTGGAGGAACTCATGATTCTGAATCGTTTCTGGAAGCTCGCGCTGCCATCGTTGACCGCGATGATTGCGCTCGAAGCATCGGCCTATGCAGCCGCATGCCCTGGCGTCGTCACCGGGTCATACACGCTGACCGCGGATCTTACGGCCACGACCACAGGTGCGTATTGCATCATCGCGCAGGGCCCGAATACCACCATCGATCTCAATGGTTTCACGATCAGCTCGACAACCGCCGGCCAGGCGGCAATCACCTGCAGCGCTCCCGGAATCACGGTGAAGGACAGCGGCAGCCCGAAAGGCTCGATCACGGGACTGTGGTGGTACGGCATCAAGGACTGCGAAAGGATCCAGGGGGTCGAGATGCTGGGCAGCGGCGCAACATACGCGGTGTATAACGCCCAGTCGCGCCCACTCGAAGAGCTGACCGACAGCATCATCGATGCCGACACCTACGGTGTCACCGCGTACCTGATGGGCGGCGGCTCGCAGATTGTCGGCAACAGCATCACGGCTGACAACAAGGGCATCGAGATCCTCGGCAACAACAACGAGGTTACCGATACTCCGGGAGTTGCGGCGATCGAGTACAACGTCATCCGTCTCGTCGCCTATTACGGAATCAAATCCGTCGCTCGCGACGTACGAATCCGCAGCAACATGATGTACGACCTCAACCTGTCCTATCCGAGTGGAACCTGCGTGGACGTCCCGGCGGGCACGCCATATGGCCAGCTCCAGTGCCCATGCGGAGCGCCGTATTGCGAGGCCGCAGCGGCTCCGCCATACGACACGTTCATCGAACCAACGAACAACTGTCCGGGGACTCTCGCTCCGGGCGGTACAACGATTTCACTGTCACAAGACTACGATCTCGCGGGTGGAGTCGGCCCGTGTATCACGTTGGACGGGCCCGGGACTCTCAATCTCAACGGTCATTACATTACGAACTCCGGTAGTGTGAACGGGACTGCGATCGAGTGTACGTCAACGGGAAATTACAGCGCGACCATCCAGGATACGGCTACGTCGAAGGGCGCAGTCGACGGAAACTTCGTGACCGGCATCAAGAGCTGCGCGAGGATTGACAGCGTCCGGGTCATGGGCGCCATGACGATCGGCGTCGAGAATTCGAGCAGCGCTGATGAAGCGCATTCCCTCGACTACCTGAGACACAGCGTGATCCACGCTGCGACGGCGGCGGTTTCGACGCGGCTGAACAATCGTCACTCCGACATTTCAGACAATTCCCTGCGTGCGAGCGACACCGGCCTCTACGTCGCCAGTATCCGGGACAATACGACTTACACGGGAAAAGCGACCGTGCACAACAACCAGCTGCGCGATGCTCACGGCGTGTCGATTGATACCAGCGGTGCGTACTACGTCGATCTGCAGGACAACCTCATGTATCGCACGGATCCGCTGGACACTCTCGGCACGTGCCTCGATCTCAACACTGGAAACGTGGAGGACAGGTCGCTTTGCAACTGTCCGGGGCAATGCGAAGGCGACGTGGCGCCGTTTGCGTTCCCGCTTTTATACTGAGCCGTGATTCGAGGCTTCAACGATATTGCCCGCGTGCCAGATGGTTGCATTGCGGTCACTTCACAAACGAAAGGAGTCCGGAAGATGATACTGCGAAATCCAAAGAAAAATACGAGTGCTTTTGCCTTCATGATGGCAATTGCATTTCTTTTCGTGCCTGCCGCCCACGCGCTCAATACCTGTGGGAATTACTTCAATGACCTGACGCTCTCCAGCGACGTCACGATGCCGGCCAACAACACGGCTCCGTGCATCCTCATGCAGGCCGGAAAAAAACTGAACTTGAACGGTTGGGCGATCAGATGCGCGTCGGGTAGTCCTTGTGCTAACCAGCCCGCGGTGGCGTGCGCCGACTACAATGGCGGATTGGCAGTCAACTCCGTCATTTACGGCGGTACGATCGATGGCAACTTCTCGATCGGTGTAGACAACTGCGGGACCGTCCGCGACATGAAGATGACGGGCCCTACAACCGGAATCAGATATTCGTCGAACGGCAAGGACTACTATCGCAACGTCATCCAGCTTACCGGCACAACGGGTACCGGCATCGATGTGAAGCTCGAAGACTCAACCGATACGATCCACGACAACCGGATCGATGGCGGCGGAACCGGAATCAAGGTCATTGGCAAATCCGGTTCTGCAACAGGCCCTCGGGTGTACCAGAACGTGATCCGCGGATTTGCGACGTACGGTCTGCGCAACGCGGACTCGACCTATGTCCGCTTTGAAGAGTCCGTCATGATCGAGGGACTGCCCGGCTCGACCGGAGTCAGCATCCAGTCGGGGAACGCGACGCTGAGCGGGCTGGTCTGCGAGAAAGGCAGCCAGTGCAGCTGCGAGCTCGATAAGGTGCAGGCGCCGGGCAACTGTTTCACACCGTAAATGTTCGTGCGCGCGGAGCGAGGCGCGATGCGCCTCGCTCCGCGGCGGATGTATGCCATGCCCGGACGGCGGTCCGCGACAGCAGCATTCTGGATCGGAAGAATCAGAGTGGTTGCGCTCGGCTCACAACCGAAGGAACTACCGCCGACCCGCGAAGAGCCGAAATATCAATGCCCGATCTGCGACAACAACTGGCGGGCCGCAGCGAAGTCCGGCTGTAGCGCCAGCGCGGCCTGGATTTCGCGCCGCGCGTCGGCGCTGCGCTCCGGATGAAAACGGATCAGCATGACGGCGGTCCGGTAGTGCTTCTGCGCAGGGTTGGTTTCTGAATCGACGGCAGCCACGAACTCGGCCTCGGCTTCGGCGGCTTTGCCGAGCCGCGCGTAGACGCGGCCGAGATTGGCGTGTCCGACTGACGTGAGGCCGAGATCGATGGCACGTTGGTAGGCCTTCATCGCGAGCTCGTCGCGACCGAGCTTGTCGTAGACGACGCCGCAGTTGTTGAACAGCTGCGCGCTGCGTGAAGGTTGGTCGAGCTGCCCGTTGCACGCTTCGGCCGCTTCTTCGAAACGCCCGTCATTCGACAGCGCCGAGACATACAGGCGCCAGCCGTCGCCGTTTTCCGGGGCTGCACGAACCTCCGCACCGAACAGCGCGGTCGCGCTATGCCACTGGGCGTTGCGCGCGGTGGTCGCATAAAGGCCGAGCGCGAGCACCGGGGCGGCGCAGAGTGCGGCTGAGCCGACGCCGCGCATTCGTGCGAGCGCGGCGATCGCTGCGGCCGACGCAATGGCCACCGACACCGACGGCAAGTATGCCACGCGCTCGGCGATCAGCAGCGAGTTCTGCAGCTTCATTACGCCGAGCGCCGAACCGATCGCGGTGAACACGCGACTCGACGGCAGCAGCGATACATAAAAGAAAGCGATCGCGATCGCGACGAGCGGCGCGCGGCGCCGCACGAGGATCGCGCTCGCCACCAGCGCGCCATGAACGATCACGGAGGCGACGAGGCCGGTGCCGCTGAAATTTTCGTACGAAGCGCGCAGCGGATGCGGCCAAAGGAGCATGCGCAGGTACTCGCGCAACGTCGCCGCCGAGTACGCCAGGCGCGACAGAAAGTCCTCTCCGGTCACGACGCCGAGAATCGGTCCGCCGGTGGCTTCGCCGGCTGCGGCCATCGAATGGCCGCGCAGCACGAAGTACTCGCCGAGCGGTAGCAGCAGCACGGCCACGGGCGCCAGCCTGCGAAGGCGGTCGCTCGCGGACTCGTGCGGATGCGCGATCCACAGCGTGGCGGCGGCGAGCACCGGCAGCGACACGGCACTCTCGCGGCAAAGCAGGGCAGCAAGATAGAAGACGCACGCGCCGATCCACGCCGCGACCGGACGCGTCTCGTGCCAGCGAACGATGATCCACAGAGCCGTCACGACGCCGATCGTCGAGAGCACTTCCGAGCGGTTGAACACCGAATCGACGGCTTCGGTGTGGATCGGATGCACGGCGAAGACCGCGGCGGCAAGCGCCGCAATCCACGGCGCGGAAGCGGCCGACAGCGCGGCCCGGGAAGCGATCGACGACGCGATCGACGAACCAGGCGACAAAGAATCCGCGTCCGAACCGACGGCATCGCGCACCGCGCCTGTCGTCTGCCATGCGCCGACAGCGACGATCAGCTCGGCGAGCAGCAGAAACACGGCGAGGCTTGCAAGCATGTGAAGCACCACGTTGGTCGCGTGGTAGCCCGCCGGATCTTCGCCGAACATGGCGCCGTTGACGGCGATGCTCAGGATCGCCAGCGGCCGGTACGTGCCGGCGCCGGAGCCGGTCGCCGACCACGTGTCTTCGCGAAACATCTGGCCAACCGATTTCCACGTAAGTGCATGCCGGGCAGGAACGAAGAACACGTCGTCGTGGATGGCGATCGATGGCATCGCATTGGCAAACGCGCCGAATGCCATCGCGACGACGAAGAGCGCGGGCACCACGAGCGAGACGAGCGAAAAACGCCGCGCGGCAGCGCTCCGTGCAGCGGCTTTTGCGTCCGCCGGCGCAGGCATAGCTGCAGGCGCGGCGGCAGCCGGCGCAGCAACGGTCAGCGTCCGCTCGGTCGGGAGACGGTGGAGTGGCTTCTTGCGTCTCGTCATCGGGTCGGTGGCGGCACGGACGGTGCCGCGAATCGGCCGAGCATATGAACTTCTCCGTTCGCGGGCGAGTCTGCGCGCGGCTTATCACATCCCTGCCTCGCGTCTCCCGGGCCGTGGTGGTTAACAGGGGCCGTGGCAAATCGCGCGAAAGCGGAAACCGAGTACGTCTGCCAGGAGTGCGGTCACCGCCAGACCAAGTGGGACGGCAAGTGTCCGGCATGCGGCAAGTGGAACTCGCTCGCCGAAGAAGCCAGGCGCCGCGACGTCTCGCCGACGTCACGCAAGGCCGCCGCGATCCTGGGATCGGCGAGCTCCGCGGCGCTCGAACCGCTTGCCGGCGTCGAAGGAGATGCCGGCGGCGAGAGAACGCCAACTGGCATCGGCGAGCTCGACCGCGTTCTCGGCGGGGGTCTGGTCGCCGGCTCGGCCGTGCTCGTCGGCGGCGAGCCGGGTGTCGGCAAATCCACGCTCGCGATCCAGTTCGCATCGGGCCTTGCGGCGCGCGGCCGGCCGGTGCTGTACGTCAGCGGCGAGGAAGCGGCGCTGCAGGTTCGCCGGCGCGGAGAACGGCTCGGCCTTCCGCTCGCAAACATCCTCGTGCTCGCCGACATCGACGTCGACGCGATCCTCCGCGCAATGAAAGACGTGCGGCCGTCGGCGGTCATCGTCGACTCCGTGCAGACGATCCGCACGTCGCGCGTCGAGTCGGCTCCCGGATCGGTCTCGCAGCTTCGTGAAGCAACGGCCGAGCTGATCACCGGAGCGCGCACGCTGTCGTCGGCGCTGTGGCTGATCGGGCACGTGACCAAGGACGGCGCTGTCGCCGGGCCTCGGATCCTCGAGCACATGGTCGACTCGGTGCTCTACTTCGAAGGCGACCGCCACGGCGCGTTCCGCATCCTTCGTGCGGTCAAGAACAGGTTCGGACCGACCGGCGAGCTCGGCGTGTTCGAGATGCACGGCAACGGGCTGGTGGAAGTCGAAAATCCCTCGAGCGTATTCGTCGGCGCCACCGGAAGGGAGGCACCGGGCTCGGTCATCTCCGCGTGCATCGAAGGAAGCCGCCCTCTGCTGGTCGAGATCCAGTCGTTGGTGTCGCCGAGCCATCCAGGCTCCGCGCGGCGCACGACGGTCGGCGTCGATCACGCGCGCGTCGCGATGCTGGCGGCAGTCGTCGAGAAACATCTCGGCCTGTCGATGGCGAGCCAGGACGTGTTCGTCAACACCGCCGGCGGCGTGCGCATCGACGATCCGGGCGTCGATCTTGCGATTATCGCTGCGCTCGCGTCGAGTTATCTCGACAAGGCGCTTCCTGCTCGCACGCTGGTGCTCGGCGAGGTCGGGCTCACGGGGGAAGTACGCCCGGTCACGCAGGTTCGCGCCAGGCTGCGCGAGGCCGCACGGCTCGGGTTCGAGCGCGCGATCGTCGGCGGTGAGGAAAAAGCTCGGACCGCAGACCTCGGCCTGAAGATCCAGATGGTCGCCACGGTGGGCGAGGCGTGGGAAGCGCTTCGAGATCGCTGACCCTTCGGTTCGTCGTCCGACGCGCTACGTTTCTACGCTCCACTCATTCGCTCACGCTCAAGCGTTGGGCAGCAGCCTGCCGCAGCTTGAGGCACGTGACGGTGCTGCGCCTGCGCGGCGCGCGGCGACGTTAAACCCAAACACAGCAATTCCCTGGGATTCCGCACCTGATTGCCCTCGACGCGCACTCGGCATCGTTCCTGCTATCGCATGGTCGCGAAGACGTACGGTTGCCGGGAAATCGATTGCGCCCAGCGCGTCGCTACGCCGGTCGGGCAATTCCTGCCGCGTCAAAGGCAACCGTCTTCGTCGACGTTTTGTCCGAAGTTTTGGCGGAATCCACCGATGACGGTGATGGGTTGCGGTGGCATGACAGCTAGGAAGGCAGCGGTCATGTTGCGTCAGCGGCTTCATCGTTAGCCGGAACTGGTGGAGTGCGGCGCGCCGGCGGAATGGTCCCCTGCCGGCGCGCCGTCGCCGTTTCTACTCGCCCGCTTTCACTCGCCGGCGACACTCCCGCAACTGGTTCGTTCCACAGAGCTCCGTTCGACGGAGTCGAGCGCTCGCTCGCGCGACTGCCGAACTCCCGACGACCCTACTTACGTCGCATGAGCCCGGAGACGCGGCACGGCGAGGGTCGCGGTCGCGCGATCAAGCCGCTGCTCGGGATAACCCGCGCGTTCGATCAATGCGCCATTGACGCGACGGGAGGTTCGGCCGGTCGCTGCGGACCTTGGCCGGAGCCTACAAGTTAGGCGCTGCCTATCCAGTTGGCATTCTTCGAAGCGGCCGCCAGCGCCGCGCCGGTCGCGTGGTGGCCCGATGCGCATCGATGCCCGGACAGCCGGGGCCCGAATCGCGTGAAAACCCGCGTAGGTTCACGCCCGAAGCTGGCCCGTCCTGCGCAGACGCACGAGCCGGGCGCACGGATGGCAACGTCCTTGCATTAACGCCCCCGTCGAGATGCCGGACACGAGCTTCCGGCGGCACCATTCCTTGTGTCGGTCCGCCATCGGCGAACGGGCACTGGAGAGAACGGAGATAAACCGCGCACCAAACGGCGCGGGCGTCAGTATCAAACAAGGGGACTTTTCAATGAGGCAGCACATGCGAGTTTCGTTCTTCCGCGCGGCCAGGCGCGCCTTCGTAGCGGGCGTAGCCATGCCCGTTCTCATCACCGCAATTGCGGCCGCGGTCATGCCTGCGGTGGCGATCGCCGAAGACGCCAAGAGCGACCCGAGCATCGAGCAGCGCGTGGCCGACCTCGAGGCCTACATCAACAACACTGCCCGCGGGGCGGATGCGGCCGGCGCGACGGTCTCTTCGAAAGTTGCGTCCGCGGGCCCCGGTCACAACGGCTGGATGATGACCTCGGCGGCCCTCGTGCTGTTCATGACGCTGCCCGGCCTGGCCCTGTTCTACGGAGGACTGGTCCGCACCAAGAACGTGCTGTCGGTGCTCGCGCAGTGTTTCGGCATCGCCGGCCTCGTGACGATCATGTGGTGGGCATTCGGATACAGCATGGTCTTCGATACAGGCGGTCCGCTGCTCGGCGGCCTCAGTAAAATGTTCCTCGCAGGCGTCACCAGCGCCGTGAACACGAACTACGCATACTGGGTGTCCGAGAACGTGTTCGCGATGTATCAGATGATGTTCGCGATCATCACGCCGGCACTGATCATCGGCGCCATCGCCGAACGCATGAAGTTCTCGGCGATCATGCTGTTCGTCGCGCTGTGGATGGTCCTGATCTACTTCCCGCTTGCCCACATGGTCTGGGGCGTCAACGGGATGATGAACGGCGTCTGGAATGCGGACGCGACCATCAAGGCGATCGACTTCGCCGGCGGAACCGTCGTGCACATGTCGTCGGGCTGGTCGGCTCTGATCCTCTGCCTGATCCTCGGTCCCCGCATCGGCTTCGGCAAAGAGCCGATGACGCCGCACAGCATGGTATTCTGCATGGTCGGCACGGGCATGCTGTGGGTCGGCTGGTACGGCTTCAACGCGGGCAGCGCAGTCGCGGCCGACGGCGTCGCGGCCAATGCGTTCACGACGACGACGCTCGCAACTGCAGTCGCCTCCTTCGTCTGGGCGCTCGCCGAATACATCGAGAGAGGAAAGCCGAGCGTGCTCGGGTTCTGCTCGGGCGCGGTGGCGGGCCTCGTCGTCATCACGCCGGCATGCGGCTTCGTGACGCCCGGCTCGTCGGTGATCATCGGCATCCTGGCCGGCATCATCCCGTTCCTGGCCTGCACGAAGGTCAAGCACATGTTCGGCTACGACGACGCGCTCGATACCTTCGGCGTGCACGCGGTCGGCGGAACGCTCGGCGCGTTCGTGACCGGCATCTTTGCGACGCCGGACGTCAACTCGAACCTGTCGACGAACCTGTCGGCCATCGTCGGCCACACCCTGTGGCTCGAGCAGCTCAAGGCGATGGGCATCACGATCGTGATGGCGGTGGTCGGCACGGTGATCATTGCGAACATCGTCAAGGCGGTCGTCGGTCTCCGGCCGGCAGAAGAAGTCGAGCGCGAAGGCCTCGACATCACCGAGCACGGTGAAGTCGGCTACAACTACTGAGCAAGGGAGCGGATGCCGGGGGGCATCCGCAAAAAGGCCCGCCGGGAAACCGGCGGGCCTTTCTTTTGTGACCTCACCCGCGGGCGCGGAGAAGGGTCGAGATACGAGGCAGAACGCGGGGAAAGGGAGCGAGGCGTGGCGGAGCCACGTTGAGCGACCGGCCCGCGTTCGAACGAAGTAGATCGGCCCTTATCCGCGTCCGCGCTATTCGAGTGACGTGCCGGACTCGCCTAGCAGCGGCCGGACCTGCGCAAGATCATAGGTCGGCTGCTCGCGCTCCTTGAGCGAACGGATGAATTCCTTGAGCGCTTCCTGCTGGCGCGCCGTCTCCAGGGCCTTGACGCGTTCGTTCTTGACCGCATCGAACTCCTCACGGGCAGGCTCGGTGACGTTTTCGCGAACGAAAATGACGGCCTTGTTGCCGGCGACGAACGAACGCGGAAGCGGCTCGCCGTCCTTGGTCGCTCCGAACGCGACTTCCGACAGGCCCTGCACCGGGCCCAGGTCCTTGACGAAGTTTCCGGTCGCGCTCACGTCTTCGGCCGTCTTGACCTCGAGCTGGTTCTGCTCGGCGACCTGCGCGAGCGTCGAGCCGGATTTCACGGCGGCCAGCATCTCGTCGGCGTGCTTTCGTGCGATGTCGATCGCCTGCTGCGCGCGGTATTCGGCGGCAACCTGGTCGTGGATCTCGGCGAGCGACGGGATCTGGCTTTCCTTGCGCTCTTCGAGCGACAGCAGGTAGTAGTCGTTGCCCAGCTTGACCGGCTGCGAGACGTCGCCCGGATTGACGAGCTGGAATGCGGCCTGCACGAACGCGGGCGCCGGACCGATTCCCGGCACCACGTCGCCCTGCGAGAACATCCCGGTTTCCTCGAGCTTGACGCCGCGCTGGGTCGCGATCGCGTCGATCTTGGCGCCGTCCGAGATCTTCGCGGAGTCTTCGGCGGAATCATCGAACACGCGGTCGAGCGCTTTCTGCGTCGCGAGCGTCTTTCGGATCTTGTCCTTCACTTCCTCGAACGGCGCGACGCCGGCCGGCTTCTTCTCGTAGACCTGGATGATGTGGTAGCCGAAGTCGGTTTCGATGATGTCGCTGGTCTTGCCGACGTCGAGCGCGAACGCGGCCGCGTCGAACGCGGGGACCATGCGGCCGTGCGGGAACAGCCCGAGATCGCCGCCCTTGGCGGCGCTGCCGGGATCGTCGGACTCGGCCTTGGCAATTTCCTCGAAGCTTTCACCGTTGGCGAGCCGCTTCTGGATCGCTTCGATGGCGTCGCGCGCGGCCTTCTTGGAATTCTCGTCGCCTTCGGCCGCCACTTTCTTCAGGATGTGGCGTGCGCCGACCTGCTCGGGCTGCTCGAATTCCGAGTTCTTGTTGAGCTCGTAGTATTCGTTGAGGTCGACGTCGGAGATCTCGATCTTGTCAGTTACGTCGGCGACCTTGTAGGCGATGTAGCGAACCTTGACGCTCGGCGGCCGGCGGTAGCTTTCCTGCTTGCTGTCGTAGAACTTCTTGAGCGCTTCTTCGTCGACGGTCACGTCTTTTTCATACGGCGCCGAATCGACGGCGAGGTACGAGAGCGTCATCTTGCGCTTCTCGCGCTGGAAATCGCGCCACGCGTCCTCGTCGCTGACGTGCGCGCCGCGGCGCACGATGTCGGCGATCTGGGCTTCGAGCAGGTCCTGGCGCACCGTCTCCTCGAATGCGCCCGGCGTCATGCCCTGCGCGCGCAGCGTCTCGCGATAAAGGCCCGGCGAGAATGCGCCGTTGCTCTGGAACGACGGCACTTTCCTCAGCTGCTCGCGGATCGCATCCTCGGTCACCTTGAGGCCGAGGCGATCGGCTTCGACGCGCAGCACGGCGCCGTCGGTCAGCTGGTCGAGCGTCATCTTCGGGATGTTCATGGCCTTCAGCATCTGCTCGCCGCCGGCGCCTTTGAACTGTTCGCGGAAGTAGTTCTCGTTGCGGCGGTGCGCCATCTCGTACTCCGCGCGCGAGACCTCGACGCCGCCGACCTTGATCAGCGGCTGCGGCCCCTGGCCAAGCCGTCCCCCGCCTCCCATGAAGAAGATGAAGGTGAGGATGATCGCGCCAAGAGCGGCTTTGATGCCCCACGAGCGGGCGTTGCGACGCATGAAATCGAGCATGACGGGGGTGGACTCCGGAGATGAATTCTAAAGGCAGTTCGGACCGTCCGTTCGGCGCCGCAGAAGTGCGAGCCGTACGAAGAAGGAGCGGCCGCGGTCCGTGGACCGCGGCCGCCGGGTTCAGGCGGAAACGTTGTCGAGTGCTTGCGAGAGCTTGCTCTTCGGAACCGCGCCGATGATCTGGTCGGCGACTTTGCCGTCCTTGAAGACCAGCAGGTTCGGAATGCTGCGCACGCCGAACTGGCTCGCGTACGTCTGGTGGTCGTCGACGTTGATCTTCATGATCTTGACGCGGCCGTGATATTCGCCGGCGAGCTCCTCGAGCAGCGGCGCGATCGCGCGGCAGGGCCCGCACCACGGCGCCCAGAAATCCACGAGCACGGGCACGTTCGACTTGAGCACTTCCTGGTCGAACGTGGAGTCGGTCAGTTCCTTGATCTTGCCCATATGTTTACTCCCTTCTGCCGGCCGGTGGCGCCGATCGACTGGTGATGCTGCGGCCCGACGCGGACGAAACTGGTGCCGGAGGTCGGACTCGAACCGACACGGAGTTGCCTCCACCGGATTTTGAGTCCGGCGCGTCTGCCAATTTCACCACTCCGGCGGCGTTCAACCCGACTTCCTAATCACGGGGTGCCGCCGAGTCTATCGGACCGGCCCGGTCGGGTCACCCTGCCGACGGCCATCGTTTCAGCGCTCGCCCCCTTGAAAAGCGGCGCAAAAGCGCCGTCAGACCGAGTAGTGGACGGTCCGCGTGTGGAGATTGCTGTCCTTGAGCGGGCAGGTCCCGCACGGGTCGCCCATGAATCCGAACGCGAACTGGACGCCTTTCTGCGTGCTCGTGTGGCGGATCGGCTGCTCGTAGAAGATGTGGGTCTCGCCGAGTCGCTGGTCCAGCCCGGTGCGATCGAGCGCCTCCGCGAGGTCCTTGCGGACGCCGACCAGGATCACCTGCACGCCGCGTTTCTGGATGCGGGCCACGTGCTCGTCGAGCAGCCGCATGCAGACGGCGTCGGGGCTACGCACCCGCTTCATCCGCAGCACGATCGCGCGCGTGGTCGGCTGGATGCGGGCTTCGATCGTGTCCAGGTGATCCTCGAACGGCGTCGCCGAGCCGAAGAACATCTCGCCTTCGAGGCCGTAGATCTGGATGCGGCCGCACAGCACGTCATCCTCGAAGCGTTCGTGAATGACGCCCTCGGGCGTGACGACGAACTCGGTAAGCTGCATGTGGCCGGTGCGCGGCACCGTCAGCAGGAACGACAGGAACACGCCGATCAGCACGCAGAACTCGACGCTGACCGCGATCGCCGAGATCGCCGTGACCGCGACGATCACGGCGTCGAACCGGGACGCACGGATGTGATAGCGCAGCGACGTCCAGTCGATCATCTTCCAGGCCGTCAGCATCAGGATGCCGGCCATCGCGGCTTTCGGGATGAAGCGCGCGTACGGCGCGAACATCATCATGATCGCGGCGACCGCGATCGCCGAGATCACGCCTGACCACTGCGAGACCGCGCCGGCCTGGGTGTTGATTGCCGATCGCGTGAGCGAGCCGGAGCCGGGGAAGCACTGGAAGAAACTGCCGGTCAGGTTCGCGACGCCTTCGGACAGGCACTGCTGGTTGATGTCGAGCTTCTGCCTCGAGACGCTCGCGATCAGCTTGGCCATCGAGATCGCCTCGAGAAGACCGAGCGTGGCGAGCGCGAGCGCGCTCGATGCCAGCGGACGCAGATACGTCGTATCGAAGACCGGCAGGGCGAAGTGCGGCAGGTCGCCGGGGATTTCGCCGACGAGCTTTACGCCCTGCTTGTCGAGCTCGAGCCATGCGGCCGCCGCCGCCATCACGCAGACGGTCGTCAGCAGCTCCGGAAACAGCTTGAAGCCGAGCACAGTCTTCAGCGCGCGAAGCAGCAGCACGATCGCGATGGCGGCAAGCCCGCATTCCAGGGTCGCCATGTGGACCGGGCCGCCCTGCGTCATCGTCTCCCAGAATCGCGACAGAAACGCGGTGTGCGGATCGCCCATCGCCTTCATGCCAAGAAGATTCTTGAGCTGGTCGAGCACCAGCAGCACGCTCGCGCCGACCGTGAAGCCGACGATGACCGAGTGCGAAATGTAGCGCGTCAGGTCCCCGAGTTGCAGCAGCGTGATGCCGATCTGGATGGTGCCGACGAGCACCGACAGCATGACCGCGGCCTGCAGCCGCGCTTCGGGCGGCACCAGCGCGAGCGCGCTCAGCAGCGCGATCGAGATCGCGTTGGTCGGGCCGTTGATGAGCTGCCTCGACGAGTCGAACAGCGCGCCCGCAGCGGTCATCACGATCGCGGTGTAAAGGCCGTACTGCGGCGGAAGGCCGGCGACGATCGCGTACGCCATCGCCTGCGGCACGGCGACCGTGGCGACGGTCAGGCCGGCGAGAAGGTCGGCGCGAAAATCGTAAAGGCTGTAGTTGCGAAGCGAATCGAGCGCCGGGATGCGCTGATACAGAAGACCAAGGGCTCCTGAAGGTCTGGTAGTCGCCTGCATCGGGGTAGCCGGAGGTCGTTACTGCTTCTTCTTCGCGGCTTCCTGCTGGCGTGCAAGCTTCTTTTCGAGCTCGATCAGCGTCGGCTGCTCGATCGGCTTGTTCTTCGCCCGCAAGTCGATCTTGACGAGCGCGTCGGTGACGAGGCGATCGAGATCGCTTCCGGGGCGCGTGCCGCGAAGCGCAGCCAGCTTGTCCTTGACCTCGGGAGTCCCGGTCTCGCCGACGGCGTACACTGCGCGGCAGGCAAGGTCGTTGTCGTTGATGGTAGCGGCGTAGCTGACCAGCCGGTCACTGGTGGTCGGATCGTCGATGCGGCTGAGCGCCGTCAGCGTCCGGAGTTTTTCGTCGCGCCCGATATCGGTCAGGAACAGAAGCTGCATCAGCACCGGCGTCGCTTCGACGGCACGCAGCGCGCCGAGAAAATCGATTGCGCGAGTGCGAACGCGGTAATCTTCGTCGGACGTGGCTTCGATCAGAGGCTTGATCGCGTCATCCCCGCCTTTGGTTCCGAGCGAATCGACGGCGTCGAGCCGTGTGCGCGCGTCCGGATCGCTCAGGCGCTTCTTCCATTCCTCGACGTTCGCGCCTTTGGCGGTGCGATTGTAGCGCTCGACCGCCGGGTGCGAGCGTTCCTGCTCGCTTGCCTGCGCGCGGGCATACGAAGGCAGCAGCAGGATCGACGTCGACGCCGTCGCTGCGAGAACGAAGACAGCTCGAAGGCTTGGATGGTGCGGCCGGCTGAGGCTGATTTTGCGCAGCGCGGTGACGGTGCGGGAGAACGGAGCGGGCAAAGTCCACGGCATAGACCGGCGAGACTACGGCGGGGGTTCCCAAGCATCAACTGTCGTCGCCCGCGCAGTGGCTGTGCCGGTCCCACTGGTGAGCGCGGATTTTCCAGGATCCGCCATGGCCGCAGCCTTTCGGCCGTCTCATTTCTGGCCAGGCGCTCGATGGGGCGCAAAGGAGAAGCACGATGAGGACCAGAACGGCATCCGGCCCGACCAGCAGCAGAATTTCGAAAACGACAGCCCGCGACCGCCGCGGGACGCGCTCGAGCAAGACGCCCGCAGTTGCGAACAAACTGCCCGCCTTTGCGGATCCGAGCGTCTGCGAATCATGCGCGGCGGTCTACACGCGACGCACGTGGCGCCGCAATCGCCCGATCACGCGCGAGCTGCTCGAAGCCGCCGACTGGGTTCAGTGCCCCGCCTGCGAGCAGAAGAAGAACGGCATCGCGTACGGCCGGGTCGTGGCGAAGGGCAGCCTCGACGCGCGCCGGCTCGCGGCGATCGAGCGGCGCGTACACAACGTGGCGGAGCGCGCCGGGTTTACGCAGCCCGAGCGGACGATCGTGTCGATGGAGCGTACCGGGGACGGTCTCGAAGTGCTGACGACATCGCAGAAGCTCGCACACCGCATCGCAAGCGAGCTCGAGAAGGCCTTCGGCGGCCGCACGAAGTACGCATGGGCCGGCGACGACGGCTCGCTGTCCGCAACCTGGACTGCATAGAAATCGGGACAGACACCGATTTCGAGGAATCGGTGTCTGTCCCCGATTTTTCAGCCTCGCGAAGTCGCAGATGTTCCGGGCCTATGCGCGGGCGTCGAGAGTGGGTCAGATGCGAGGCGGATTCCGGCGTAGAGAGGGAGTCGTACTTCCCGTACGTCGACCGAACGAAGCCGGAATCCAACGAAGCAGATGGCCCGCTATCGGCGCCCGCCCGTCTTGAATCGCTATCGCCACAGGCGGCGCCATTGCCAGCTGCGCGCGCGGTAGAACAGGATTGGGTAGACGACCAGCTCCATCGCGAAGCTGACCAGCAGGCCGCCGATCATGGGAGCCGCCAGCCGGCGCATCACGTCGGCGCCGGTTCCGTGCGCCCACAGCAGCGGCACGAGCCCGATGAACGCGGTTCCGACGGTCATCGCTTTCGGACGGATGCGGCGCACGGCGCCGTCGTGGATCGCGGCCCAGAGGTCGTCCCGCGAGTGCATGCGGCCTTCGGCGGCGAAGCGGTCGAAGCTGTTCTCGAGATACAGCAGCATCACGAGACCGGTTTCGGCGTCGAGGCCCGCAAGCGCGATCATCCCGATCACGACCGCGAGCGAAAGGTTGTAGCCAAGCAGCCACAGCAGCCAGAACGCGCCGATCAGGCTGAACGGCACGGCCAGCATGACGATCGCAACGCGGGGCCAGCTCTGGGTCGAAGCGTATAGCAGCAGCACGATCGCGAACATGGTCAGCACGCCGGCGGCGACCAGACGCGGAATCGTCTTCTCCCAGAACTCAAACTGGCCGGACCATAGCAGCGTGTATCCGGGCGGCAGCACCACCTGCTGCGCGACGACGCGGCGCGCTTCGGCGATGTATCCTCCGAGATCGCGGCCGGCGATGTCCACGTAAACCCACGCGGTCGGCTGAGCGTTCTCGGACTTGATCATCGGTGGTCCGGCATGGATCTCGAGGCGCGCAAGCTGGCCGAGCGGCACCTGCGCGCCGCCCGGGGTCTGGACGAGCACCGCGCGCAGCGCAGGAAGATCGTCGCGCAGCTCGCGTGCGTAACGCACGTTGAGCGGATAGCGCTCGAGCCCCTCGACGGTCCACGTCACGTTCATTCCGCCGATTGCCGTCTCGACGACGTCCTGCACGTCGCCGGTCGTCAGCCCGTAGCGGCCCGCGGCGACGCGATCGATCTCGAAGTCGAGATAGTAGCCGCCGAACGTGCGCTCGGGATACGCGCTGATCGTGCCGTCGATGGTTCGCACCGCGTTCGCGATGCGTTCGGACAACTCGCCGAGAACGGCAAGATCGGGTCCGAGCACCTTGATGCCGACCGGAGTCTTGATGCCGGTTGCGAGCATGTTGAGCCGGTTCTCGATCGGAAACGGCCACGCGTTGGCGACGCCGGGAAGAGAGACAGTCGAGTTGAGGCCCGGATGCATCGTGCCGTCGGCGTCCTGCCAGCCGAACTTGAGCTCGTCGGTGCGGATCGGCCTTTCGATCGGCCAGAAGTATGCGAGCGGGCTTCGCAGCAGCGACGGCCAGTCGGAGAAGAACCGCGACAGCGTGCGCGTTCGCCATTTCGACGGATCGGTCTCGAGCTGCACGACCGTCTCGATCATCGACAGCGGAGCCGGATCGGTTGCCGTATCGGCACGGCCGATCTTGCCGTGCACCGAGCGCACCTCGGGGAACGTGCGGATCAACTTGTTGGTCTGCTGCAGGAGCTCCTTGCTCTTGGTGATGCTGATGCTCGGATCGGTCGTCGGCATGTACAGGAGGTCGCCTTCGTCGAGCGGCGGCATGAACTCGCTGCCGAGATGCATCGCCGGATACGCGGTCGACAGCATCGCGAGCACCGCGAGCACCAGCACGAGGCGGTGATGGCGCATCGCGCCGCGGAAGACCGGATCGTACAGGCCCTGCAGCACGCGGCTGATCGGGCTGTGCTGCTCGTGGATGATCCGCTGCGGGATCAGCAGCATCCCGGCCAGCACGGCCCACGCGATCGCCAGCCAGTGGCGGATTCCTGCGACGGCATCGATGTGCGCAGCGATTCCGTAGATGGCGGCGGCCGGCACCAGCATCGCAGCGGCAGTGATCAGCGTGTTGCGCCGGCGTCCCCACTCGATCGGCAGCACGCGCGCGGTGATCAGGTAGATCATCAGCACCGGCACGATCGTCACCGCAAGGAACGATGCGGACGCCATCGCGAGCGTCTTGGTCAGCGCCAGCGGCCGGAACAGGCGGCCGGCCTCTCCGCCGAGCACGAACACCGGAAGGAAGCTGACGGTGATGATCGCGAGCGAGAAGAACAGCGTCGGGCCGACTTCCTGCGCGGCTTCGAGGATCATCTCGGCGCGCGGGCGCGGCACGGCGGCAATTCCCGCTGCGGCCGCTGCGTGCAGGCGCTCCTCCTCGCGATCGAGATGCTTGTGGGCGTTCTCGACCATGACGATCGATGCATCGACCATCACGCCGATCGCGATCGCGATGCCGCCGAGCGACATGATGTTCGCGTTGATGCCGGCCAGATGCATCACCAGCAGCGCGACCAGCACGCCCGACGGAACCACGAAGACCGCGACCAGCTCACTGCGCGCATGCAGCAGGAACGCAATGCAGACCAGCCCGACGACGAGGATTTCTTCGATCAGCGTGTCGCGCAGCGTCTCGATCGAACGCTCGATCAGCGACGAGCGGTCGTACGTCGTGCGCAGGAAGACCCCGGGCGGCAGCCCGCCTTCGAGCTCAAACAGCTTCGCTTTCGCGTCGCGGATCACCTTGTAGGCATTCTCGCCGAAGCGGGCGATGACGACGCCGCCGACGGCTTCGCCGGTTCCGTTGTATTCGCCGACGCCGCGCCGCGATTCGCCGCCGATTTCGACCGTTGCGACGTCGCCGAGAAGAATCGGCGTGCCGCGCTCGCCGACGCCGACCGGAACTTTGGCGATGTCTTCGGTGCCGCGAAGGTATCCGCGCGAACGCACCATGTACTCGTGCTCGGCCATCTCGACGACCGATCCGCCGACGTCGTTGTTCGAACGGCGCAGCGCTTCGGAGATCTGGCCGACGGCGAGGCCGAACGCCTGCAGGCGAAGCGGATCGAGCACGACCTGGTACTGGCGCACGAAGCCGCCGATCGGCGCGACCTCCGAGACGCCTTCGACCGCGGTCAGCGGAAAACGCAGGTACCAGTCCTGAAGACTGCGAAGCCCGGCAAGATCGAGGTTCGACGAAACCAGCAGCTTGCCGCCGAGCGGGCAGCTGCCCGGCTTTTCGAAGCCGCGCACGCGCTCGAGAAGCTTGCGCCGATCCGGCGGCGCATCGTCGACGCTCGCGTACCAGTTCGCGTCCGCCCTTTTCGATGAATCGGCCGCGTCACCTCCACCGTGCGCAGCACCTGCATCGCGCCAGATCCCGGCCGGATGGTCGGCGCAGTACCAGCCCGGATAGATCACGTACTGGTAGACCCAGCCGACGCCGGTCGCGTCCGGCCCGAGCTTTGGCTCGACGCCTTTCGGCAACCGGTCGCGAACGAAGTTCAGGTACTCGAGGACGCGGCTTCGCGCCCAGTAGATGTCGGTGCCGTCTTCGAACAGCACGTAGACGAACGACTGCTCGAACATGCTGTAGCCGCGCACGACGGTCGAGCCCGGCACCGACAGCATCGCCGTCGTCAGCGGATACGTGACCTGGTTGTTGACGACTTCCGGATTCTGTCCCGGATACTCGGTGACGACGATGACCTGCACGTCGGACAGGTCGGGAATCGCGTCGAGACCGATCCGGAACATGCTCCAGACGCCGAGGCTGACGACCATGGCCGTCAGCAGCAGCACGAGCAGCCGGTTGCGCACGCAAAGGGCGATGAGGCGAGAGATCATCGAATCACCTCAGTGCTGGTGCGGCGGCGCAGCAGGTGGCGCATCGGCTGCAGCCGGCGCATTGGCCGCCGGGGATGCCGTTGTTCCGGCGGTCGCCGTGCTCGAACGCTGCGCGATGAATTTTCGAAGCGCGTCCTGCAGCCGGCTTTCGGCGTCGAGCAGGAACTGCCCGCTGACGACGACTTCCTCGCCGGCAGTAAGCCCTTCGAGGATCTGGACGTTTCCTCCTTCGGCGATCCACCCGGTGCGCACGCGGCGCGGCTCGAAGTGGCCGGGCTTGTCGCCGACGACGAATGCGACCTGGCGGTCTCCGGTGTCGATCACCGCTTCGCGCGGCACCAGCAGCGCGCTCGGCGCGAGGTCGCCGCGCAGCACGACCGTGGCGAACATGCCCGGCCGCAGGTCGAAGTCCGGATTGGCAACCGCCATGCGCACGCTTGCCGTACGCGTGGTTTCGTCGAGATGCGGATGCAGGAAGACGACTTCGCCCGCGTAAACCTTGTCGGCCTGCGACGCTACGCGTGCCTCGATTTTCTGTCCGACCGAGACGAGCGCGAGGTCCTGTTCGTAAACGCGTGCGTCGATCCACACGGTCGAATGATCGACGATGCGCAGGACTTTCTGTCCGGCCGTGACGGCCGACCCTTCGACGACCGGCTTCTCGGTGACGTTGCCGGTCACCGGACTTCGGAACGCGATGACTTCCGGCGCGCGGTCGAGACGCGACAGGCGTGCGATCTCGGCGTCGTCGAGGCCCTGAAGCGAGAGTTTTCGAAGAGTCGCGTCGCGGATCGAGTCGAGCGTCGGGTCGGCGTGCGCGCCGCCGCTGCGTCTGCGCAGCGCGATCATCTCCTCGACGGCCACCTGGATTTCCGGGCTGTACAAATCGTAGAGCGGATCGCCTTTCCGGACGTGGATTCCCTCGGTGTTCGCGTAAAGACGCCGGATGTAGCCGGAAACCCGTGACGTCACGTCGTGGACGAGCGGCTGCGCTTCCTCGACGAATCCCGCAACGCGCACTTCGCGCACGAGCGGACCTTCGATCGCACGCGCCGTGCGGACTCCCATGTTCTGCACGACCACCGGATCGATCGTGATCGCGCTGCCGGCAGCCGACGCATCGGTGGCTTCGCTCTCGAGCGGGGTCAGCTTCATGTGGCAGATCGGGCACTCGCCCGGATGGTCCTGGATGACCTGCGGGTGCATTCCGCACGTCCAGAGCTGCACATGCGCGCTGCCGCTCGAGTCCCCGGTCTGCGCGGCTGCGACGGCGACCAGACCGTGTGCGAAGTCGTGAGAATGAAACGTCGCGGGCTCGAGAGACAGGCCGAGCGCGACGGCTGCGACGGACAAACGAAAAGCTTTCATCGTGAAATTCCCCGGCCGGCCTGCGCAACGCGAATCGCTTCGCTGTCGGTGAACGTTTCGAGATCGGCGCCGATCAGCTCCTCAATCGCCGCGAGCTGTTTCTCGCGATCGATCGCGGCCGCCGCGATCTCCTTGCGCGTCTCGAGAAGCACAGTGCGGGCTTCGACCAGCATCGAAAGGCCCGAGGTGCCGGCGACGTAGACGCTTTCAGCAACCGAAGCGGCCGATGTCGCGGCAGGAAGCACGCGCTGCTCGAGCAGTCGCCGGGCGCGCTCGCTGTCGAGCGCCGCGACCAGCGCGGCCCGCACCTCGGCTCCCTTGTCGCGCCGCGCCTGGACGAGGCGCGCGTCGGCGCCGCGGCGCATCGCCTTGGCCACCGCGATGCCCGACTGGATCTCGGCGATCTTCGTCGGCAGCACCAGGATCGCGCCGACGCTCTGTTCGATGCTCCCGGTGACCGCCGCCGTCGGATTGATGTCGGGGATCCATTGCAGCTCGGCGAGATCCTGTTCGTTCCTGCGGGCATTGCGGTCGTGCTCGAGCCCGCGAACGTCCGGCCCGGTTTCCGCGGCACGGATGATCGTCAGCGGACTGGATGGCAGCGTTCGCGGAGACGGCAGGCGGCTCGGCGTCGCGATCGAATCCGACGATTCGATCGCCGCGAGCGCGGCAAGCGCGAGCTTTGCCCGCACGACTTCGGCGCGGGCCTTCGCCGCGGCATCGCGCGCACGTGCACCGGCAATGCCGGCGCTGAGCACCGCGCTCTGGTCGCTGCCGGTGCGCAGGGACGCTGCCGCGGCATCGGATCCGACGTCGGCGAGCGTCGCCGCCGCCAGCGCGATGCGTTCGTTCTCGGCGGCCATTGCCAGGTCGAGCCACGCATCGAGCACCTTGCGCTGGAGCTGGAACTTTTCGCGGCGGAAGCGTTCACCGGCTGCGCGCGCATCGTCGAGAGCGACGCGGCCGGAAGCCATCGTCTTGCCCGGGAACGACAGGTTTTCCATCGAGTCGAAACCGGCCGTGAACGTCGAGCGGTCGAAGCTCTTCACGCTCTCGTTCGAGAACAGGTACGAGTAGCCGAGCGAGATGTTGCTGTTCGGCCACGCGGACGCGCCGCGCACACGCTCGACCGCAGCCTTCCAGTCGTACCATGCTGCGCGGACGTCGCCGTTCGCGATCAGCGCTCGCCGGAGCAGGGTGCGCCAGTCGTCGCCGCCGGCCGTTACCGGCAGCGTCTCAGCATCGACGTGCTCGAATTTTGCTCCGGCCGCTTCGAGACGCGCTCGCTCGTCGTCGAGGCCGCGCGGCGTCAGCGCGCAGCCTTGCAGAAGGGTGAGAATCGCCGCTGCGGCGGTTGCAGTGAACATGGCGGCGAAACTCGCCGGTTGTGAGGTCGACATCGGACCGCTCCGCTATCCGTGCGCCGTGCGCACGGTTTCGGGTCCGCGGAGAACCACGGACCGGATGAACGTACAGGGAGACGGCGCGCTGGAAGCTGGCGCGCCGGCGACTCGCGGAGTGGCGGGATCTCAGATGATCCAGGTACAGAGACGCGGTCGGTAGACGGCGCTCATCCCGGGTGGAGCTGCGGCGCGATGCAGAAGCGTTCGCGCGCTTTGTGGCGTCAGGACCGACGCCGGAAGGATCGCTGCGACAACGCCCGTATACGCAGGAGCTGCTTCCTGCGTCGCGGGAGGAACGCTGCGGTCTCCCGTGTCTGCACGGACTGCGCAGCTGCAACCTGAGCGGATCGCCGAAGAGCATGCCGGCTGCGCCGCAGCCTGGGCCTCGTCGCAGCATGCGCAGCGCATCGCGACGGTTGCCGACTTTGCGGCCATCACCATCGGACACCGTCCTGCCGCGAATGCGGGCAGGGGCATCGCAATGGCGAGAGCGAGCATCGCTGTAAGAGCTCTACGAAACATCCAGGCGTCCCGGGTTGATCATGCGCACGGTCGGGGTCCGGCACAACCGCAAAGCGCATCCGCGGGAAAGCTTTCGGGTATCGGCGGGAAGGGGCTGGACGTGCGGCCTCGATCCGTCCAAGAAGTCTGGAATGACGCCGGGGTCCTCTTCATCGCCTCCACGAGACGCCCTGGAAGTTTCTGCGAAAGACACCGAGGGCCTTCGCCTTCGGCTGGTGACGTACAACATTCACAGCGGCGTAGGTGTGGACGGTCGCCTGGATCTCGGCCGGACCGGGGCTGTCATCGGCGAGGCACGGCCCGACATCGTCGCGCTGCAGGAAGTCGATCGCGGGCTGGTGCGCACCGGGCTCGCCGATCAGGCCGCCGTGCTCGCCAAGGCGCTCGATCTCGGCAGCCGGTTCTGCACGACGCGCACGTTCGACCGCGGCGATTTCGGCCTCGCGGTGCTCAGCCGCTACCCGGTCGTGGCGGCGCACGAATACGACCTGTCGTACGGCAAGAGGCGCGAGCCGCGCTCGTGTCTGCGCGTCGACCTCGAGCTGTCGCCGGGAATGCTGCTGCATGTGTTCAACTGCCACCTCGGCCTTGCGACGACCGAGCGCCGTTACCAGCGCCGGCGCATGCTGAGCGACGCGATCCTGCTCAGCGAGGAGCTGCACCATCCGGTAGTGCTGATGGGCGACTTCAACGACCGTCCGCTGCCGGTCGTGCACACGGAGCTGCGCCAGCATTTCGTTGATGCGTTCCGCACCACCGGCAAGCGCCGCGGCGCGACGTTCCGGTACGGACCGCTGCGGCTGCGGCTCGATCACATCTATGTGAGCCGCGAGATCCGCGTCGTCGAATGCGGCGTGAGCCGCCGCGGCGCGGCCGGCGTGGCGTCCGACCACCGGCCGCTATTTGCGGAAATCGAGATGCGGGCTTCCGCCGCCGAATGCGTGAAATCGGTCTGACTGCCGCGCCTGCCGGCCGACTCGCAGGCGCTGGCGAAGCCACGCCAGCACACCGACGAACAGCGCGCTGACGAGCGCGAGCAGCGCGAGACTCTTCATTCCCGGCTCGCGCATCGACAGCTCGAGCTGGGTCTGGAACAGTGAAAGGCCGACGATGCCCGGAAGCATTCCGATCACCGTCCCGAGCGCGAAGTCGCCGAAGCGCATCGGCGACGTGCCGACGACCATGTTGACGATCGTGAACGGGGCGACCGGCAGCACGCGGATCGCAATCATCGTCAGCAGCCCGCGACCGCGCAGGCCGCGCGCGATTTTCTGGAAGTGGCGTCCGGTGAGGCTTTCGACCGTGTTTCGTCCGGCCACGCGACCGACGGCAAACATCAGCGTCGCGCTCGCGAGGCTTCCGGCGAGCGAATAGAGCATGCCGAGCCATGGGCCGAACACAGCCGCGGTTGCGAGAATCAGCACAGTGACCGGCAGCGCGACGAGGCCGCTCAGCACATAGGCACCGATCACTGCAAACGGAGCGATGGCACTGCCTTGCAGCTCGGCTCCGAGAGAAGCGAGACGCGCCGGATCGATCAGCTCCTTCAGCGGCGTCCAGCGCCAGCATGCGGCCAGCGCCGCCAGCACGACGAGCATCACGGCGATGCGTGCGAGGTGGGTTTTTGCCCGGCGGCGGTAGGGCGGCGGCGCGAACGTCTCGATCACCGTCTCGGTCGTGATCGGGGCCTTCGGATCGATCAGCGTTCCGTCGCCGATGTCGATGTCGACCTGGGTCTCGTCGGGGACGACCGGACGCAGGCATCGGTCCTTCTCCGTATGCTCGTCGACCAGCGCGACGAGAGAAGTCGTCTCCAGGGCGGCGGCTACCTCGTAGGGCGGCAGGCACAGGTGCTCGCCGAGCAGCCGGTTGCGCAGCGCGGAGATGACGCGGCGAACCCGGGGATCGTCGTCGGTCGCTTCGATCGAAAAATCGCATTCGGTGTCGAGACGCATCGACCGATTGGTGAGGTTCGACGAGCCGATGCGCAGGAACCGGTCGTCGACGACCAGCACTTTCGAATGAAGGTTGATCTGGGTCTCGCCGAGCTCGGGCACGATCGGATAGCAGATGCGCAGGCGCCCGTGCACGTCGGACTCCTGCAGTAGCTTGATGCGGCGGAAATGCAGCACCTGGATCGTGCGTGCCTCGAACCAGCCGAAATTGTTCTGAGGCAGCACGATCACGATCTGGGGACCGTTCTCGCGCTGCAGGCATTCGACGAGCGCGCGCACGATCACGTCCGAGGTGAGGTACTGGTTCTCGATGTAGATCTGCCGCTGCGCCGCCGCGATCGCGGTCAGATACAGGCGCTCGATCTCGACGACCTGCATCTGCTGCTCGTACTCGGGCTGCGTCCGCGAGATCCCGACCGAAATGTCGGTCGCATCGGGAAGGAACCCTTCCGGCCAGCAGTCGCCGGTATCGTGCCGCAGCGGCTCGGCGTCTTCTCCGGTGGCGCGTTTCCAGCGTTCGCGCACCAGCTCGGCGACGGCGCGCGCGACCGCGCCGTCGGCCATCATCATCACGTCGTGGGCGGGAACGTAGTCGGGAAACTCGGGATCGCTCCGGCGCGGATCCTTCGCGAGGTGCTCGGACGTGTCCCAGCGGCCGACGCCGATGTCCATTCCACCGCCGAGCACGACCGAGTCGTCGACGACCACGAGCTTCTGGTGATGACTCGCTCCGCCCGGATGGTACGAGTCGTAGACGAAATGGAACCGCTTCGATCGCGGCCAGTCGGTCAGGCGCCGCGTGCGCGTTTCGCGATCCTTCGACAGGATGACCGGGAAGTCCCAGTCGAGAACGTAGACCTGGAGCTCGGGATTGCGCGCGAGGATCGCCGAGAGCCGCGCACCGAGCGTGCTCGGCAGCCCGTCGTCTTCCTTGCCGAGCAGCACATTCAGGCCGCGACGAAGCTCGAGCTGCGGACCGGCGATGGCTGCATCCTGCTCGGATCCGCGCAGCAGGCGGACGCGGCTGTGAATGTCCCAGCCGAGGATGAAAACCGAGTGACGCGCTTTGGCGAGCGCGAGGGCGACCGCGCCGTAGTAAGCCTCGCCGTCGACCAGGAACGACACGCGATCGGCGTGCTCGATGCGCCATGCCGTTCGTCCGGT
Organism: Candidatus Limnocylindrales bacterium; assembly: GCA_035571835.1. Classification (NCBI taxonomy): domain Bacteria; kingdom Bacillati; phylum Chloroflexota; class Candidatus Limnocylindria; order Candidatus Limnocylindrales; species Candidatus Limnocylindrales bacterium. The sequence goes on from DATNBU010000034.1 coordinate 56,537, forward strand.
CTTGAGAATCGGTTCCATCTCGAACACCGCCGCAAGGCCCGTACGGCTCGTGATCGATTTTTTGTCCGCATCGCGACGGTTAGGAAGCGCCGCGCGTGTTCTCGCACCACGACGGGTGTGAGAACAGGCAATCTCCACCTCCGTGGAGTCGGATGTCACGCGTTCGGTGCCGCATCGCGGAGCGAATGCGTGCCGAGAACGTACCGGTAGCTTACGGCAGTCGCGTCGCGCGAGCGCTCAGCCGACGCGTACCATCAGATGCTCGATGCCGCTGATGAAGTTCGAAGGCCGTCGCGGGGGCGCATCCTCGGCGAGCGGCCGGATGCCGCGCAGCCGTCTGGTTGCCTCCTCGAAGAAGATGACGAGCTCGAGACGCGCGAGGCTGGCGCCGAGGCAGAAGTGCGCGCCGATTCCGAATGCAAGATGGTCGTTCGGGGTGCGCCGCACGTCGAACGTTTCCGGATCGCGAAATACCGCCGGATCGCGATTGGCCGCCGGATAGAGCAGCAGCAGCTTGTCGCCTTCGCGAAGCTTTTTACCGTGCATCTCGACGTCGCGCGTGAGCGTGCGGTTCATGTTCTTGACCGGCGTAACCCAGCGCAGCATCTCTTCGACAGCCGTTGGAATGCGCGCGTGGTTTTCGCCGAGCCACGCCCAGTCCTCAGGATGGGCGAGAAGCTCGGCCATCCCTCCGCTCAGCACGTGGCGGGTCGTCTCGTCGCCACCGATCAGGATCAGCAGCGCCTCGGCGACGATCTCGGCGTCGTCGAGCCGCTCGCCGTCGATCTCGGCGTGCGCGAGAATGCTGAACAGGTCGTGCTGCAGCGGTTTCGCGCGCCGGTCGTGCAGCACGCCGTACGAGTGTTCCAGGAACTCGCGAAACGCCTGGTCCGCGCGCGCGAACACTTCCGGATCCGCCGTCCCGCTGCCGCGCACCATGTCGTCCGACCAGCGCAGCACGTCGGCGTAGTGCTCGGGCTCGACGCCGAGCATGTCGCCGATCACGATCAGCGGCAGCCACGCGGCCACGTCACCGACGAAATCGAATTCTCCCAGGGCGACGGCCTTGTCGAGCAGGTCGGCGCTGATCGCGCGGATGCGCGGGCCGCGTTCGAGCACACGCCGTACGGTGAATCCCTTGTTGACGAGGTTACGGCGCTTGCGGTGCAGCGGGTCGTCGGTGTTGATCATGAACGGGAAGGCCGGGGCGTCGGGCCGGTTGCCGCCCGCGTTGCAGAACGTGGCCGTGTCGCGAGAAACCGCCAGCACGTCCGCGTAGCGGCTGACTCCCCAGACTTCTCCCGCTTCGTCCCAGTACACGGGCTCGAACTCGCGAAGCCAGGCAAGCTCGGCGTACGGCTCGCGCGCCCAGAACTCGCCGTCGAGTAGCCGGATGTCCGGCGGCGCCGTGTCGCGAGTGGTCATGGCGGCAATGTGATGGTCGTGCCGACTCGGCGCAAATGGAATGACATGCAGCCTCGGATCATCGGCTAGCGCACTCCGCGTCCGCGGCTTCGGCTGCATGAGCGAGGCGCTGGGGTTCGGAGTCGTTCCGCCGTTTACCGCTCCTGCATTTCCTCCGTCCCGGAACGATCCAACTCGCGCCATCTCCCCAGCTGCCGATCCGATGCGGTGGACTCAGGCTACGGCGCACCGCTAGGATCGCTCGAGCGGAGGGACAGCCAGATGCAGAAAGTCTCGAGAATCAGCGTAGCGTGTGTGACCGCGTTCGCCGTATTCCTGGCCAATGCCCCCTTCGCCAACGCCGACACGGAAGTAAACACGTGCGGCCAGATCGTGGCGGGGCCCGGCTACCTGAATGCCGACCTCACCTGCACCGGGATGTCCGGAGCGGCTATCATCCTCGAGCCCGGCGCGACGCTGGACTTTCGTGGCCACGTCCTGACGAGCGACTTCGGCGGCGTCATCTGCAACGCCTCCTGCACGATCGAGTCTTCCGCTCCGGGCGGCACGATCCGCAACTGTACGGGCGCGGCAGTCACAACGGAGTACCAGGAATTCCTGACCCAGGTGAAAATCAGCGATCTGACGCTCGACGGAAACCGTTACGGCGTGGGCGTCCAGCACACCCTCGTTGCGACCAACCTGACGATTACCAACACCGAAGAAAATGCGCTCAGTGGACGGGACGTCCGAGCGAGCAACATCACGATCGACGGTGCCGGAGCCGGCATTTCGGGCAGCTCGTTCGGCGTCCTCAGAGTCCGTGATTCTACGGTAAGGAACGCCGCCAGGGGCATCGGGGGCTACTCGCTGCGAGTGGATCGAACGACGGTGACCGGAGCGACCGACGTCGGAATATCGACGTCTCACGGAACCATCCGGGACTGCCACATGGACGAGAACCCGGGAACCGGGATTTATGTCGGCAGCTACGCCTACGGAAAGGTCAGCGTTTCCGACAGCACCGTGAATGGGAACGGAGGGCGAGGAATCGATGGCACAGCGAAAGTCATCCTGAAAAATACGAGCGTCGCCGACAACGGGCTCGAAGGCGTCTACACCCTGCACAACGTCCAGGTGAAGAACGGGTCGGTCATCTCCGGAAACGGCCTCGACGGAGTGCGGGTTGCCATTCACAGTATTTGTCCTCGCCTGTCCGTGCGGGACTCAATCGTCGAAGGCAACGGTCTCGACGCGACATGCGGTATCAGTGTCACCTGCGCGGACCTGTCGTCGTGCGAGAAGCCTCTCGTCGGCAAAACGACTTGCGAGCATTCCTACGACACCGACTCCGGATTTCCAGGCACGAGCTGGGATATCTGCTCGTTGGACTGACGCCGGATCGCGTAGCAAACCCGCAATCGCCGCTGGATAGTCCGTCACGTTCTTCCGGCATGGCCGGCTTGTCGCCGGCCGACTCTTTCGTCATAACGTCGCGCTTTCACGGCGCTGCCCGGTGCGGCCCGCCAAAGACCCTACGAGCTTACCGAGGAGGACGAAGATGGAGCTGGTACTTCGCAAGGACGCTTTCGCCGGGGAAACCCACATCGTGACCGGCGCTGCCCAGGGAATCGGCAACCGTGTGGCCGCCGTTCTCGCAGCGCACGGCGCCCGCGTTGCGCTCGTGGATCTCGACCCCGCCAAGCTCGAGGAAGCGCGGGCGGAGATGAAGGCCTACGCCGCCGTCGATCCGCTCGTCGTGGCAGCCAACGTGGCGAAGGAAGACGACGTGCGAAAAGCCGTCGCCGCGGTCATGGAGGCGAGTGGCCAGATCAACGGCCTCGTCAACGTCGCCGGCATCACGCGCGACGCGCGCATCATCAAGAAGGATTTCGCCGACTTCCAGGCGGTGCTCGGCGTGCATCTCCACGGCACGTTCCTGTTCACCCGCGAGGTTGCGTTCCAGGACTGGCATCCGCGCTTCAAGGCCAACGACAACAAGCCGCTGCGCGACGGGCAGAACCGCTTCATCGTGAACTTCTCGTCGGTCAGCGCGCGCAACGGCAACATCGGCCAGATCGACTACACCGCAGCCAAGGGCGCGATCGAGTCGATGACCAAGACGACGGCGCGCGAGTTCGCGCCGTACGGCGCGCGCGTCAATGCGATCGCGCCCGGCCCGGTCAACACGCCGATGCTCGCGGGCGTGCCGGCCGAAGGCATCGAGGCCATGTCGCGCGCAACGCTGATCGGACGCGTCTGCGAGCCGGTCGAGATGGCGCGCACGGTTGCTGCCATGGCCGATCCGAAACTTTTCGCGTACGTGACCGGCATCGTGCTGCAGGCCAACGGCGGGCTTCGCCTGGAATAGGCGCAGCGACGCCAGAGGAACGTCGGCAAAAGCCAGGCAGCTCATCGGCAAACAGTCACGAGGGAGACAGAAGACGTGCCGGTCCATGCGCAGCAGATCGTTCTCGCAGCCTGGGCGCTGCTCGCCGGCGTGCTCCTCGGCCTCGGACTCCTCGAGCGAAGGCTTTTCGGACCTCGCCTGACGACCGGCAGCGAGCTGTGGACGTCGTTCTGGATCGGCTGGGCGGTGCTGCTGGTCGGTCTCGAGCTCTGGCACTCGTTTCTTCCGATCGATGATCGCGCCCGCGTGTTTTTCACGCTCGTCGGCGCTGCCGGCTGGATCGTCGCCGGAACCGGGCCGTGGCGTGTCATCGGGCGTCTGCTGACGCGCTATTTCATCGCGATCGCCGCTGCGCTCGGCGCGGCGTACTGGCTGTCCAACCAGGCCCTTGCCGGCCCACGCTTCGGCGATACCGGCATGTACCTGGTGCCGACCATGCACTGGTACGAATCGTTCGCGATCGTTCCCGGGCTCGCCAACCTGTTCGTCCCGCTCGGAAACAACATCACGTATTTCCTCTACGGCGCGCTGCTCGACGGCGGACCGTTCGCGAAGCACGTCTATCCGCTGATCAACACGCTGCTTGCGCTTGCGCTGCTGGCGCGCGGACTGTTTGCCGGCTTACGCCTCGTCGCGAGCCGGCATTCGACGGTCGGCGATCTCTTCTACGCGCTCGCGCTCGTGCCGCTGCTCGACATCATCTTCTCGCTGTACCTGACGAGCCCCATGCCGGACACGGCCGTGTTCCTGTACGGGCTGGTGCTTGCCGGCGAGCTCGTCGAGCTGCTGGCCAGCAGGACCCCGTCGCGGGCGCGGCTGCTGCGGCTGGTGTTCCTCAGCGCCGCTGCGCTTACGGTCAAGCTTTCGATCGCGGGTCTTGCGGTTGCGACGCCAGCGGTGGCGCTTCTGTGGTGGATATGGCGGACGCGGCCGCCGGTCATGGAAGCCGCCGCGACCACCGCGTTTTGCGCGCTCGTTGCGCTGATTCCGATCGGTCCGTGGATCGCGCGCAACATCGTGCTGAGCGGCTATCCGCTGTATCCGGCGATGATCTTTCCACTGCCGGTCGACTGGATCGCACGCGTCGACGCGACCGCATGGATCCAGCGGCCGATGGAGCTTGCGCCTCTGTGGACGATCTTCCGTGACACGGCGTGGTGGAAGCTTCGCCTGACGTCGCTCGGCTGGGACGGCACCGACGTGATGCGCCCGCTCGTGATGCTCGGCGTGGGTTTGGCGCTGGTCGCGGTTGCGAGACCTGTCGAGTGGTGGCGCCGCCGCCAGCGCGGCGCGCCGGCGATCGGCGAGCCGGGCGTCGAGCGGAACAGCTTCGAGCCGGCAAACGTGCCGCCGATCATCCTGCTCGCTCCGCTTGCAGCGTTCGTCTTCACGTTCCTCAACACGCCGATGCCGCGATACCAGGGCGCCACGCTGTGGATGTTCGGGATCGATCTTGTGATCCTCGCCATCGCGGCGATTGGCGGAACGGCCGGCCGGCTGGTGCGCGTGCTGTGCGTGCTCGCGGTCGTCGCCGTGAGCGCGCAGCCGGCAGAACGCCGCGAGCAGGCATGGCTTGCGCTGAAGGACTTCGAAGGCACCAGCCCGCCGCGTCTTCACGAAGAGACGCTCCCGAGCGGCCTCGTCGTTCGAGTTCCGGAAAATCAGGTCTGCTGGTACGCGCCGCTTCCATGCACACCCGAGCCGCATCCGGGACTGTACCTGCGGCGTCCGGGTGACCTTGCTGGAGGCTTCGCCATCGATCCGTCCGTACCGGCGCCACCGACCCATTGAATCGAAGGACGATCCTCATGGAGCTCGCCGAGCATCCTCGTTGATGAGGCCGCGGAGGGATCCTTGCGGATGATGCGCGTCTCTGATCCTTCGCGAATAACCCCACGAAGACACCGCCCGCAGCAGAGCGCACGAGTAGCTGGTTTGTACCCTGCGACGGCTCTATGGTGGTGATCGCACGCACGCCCGACTCGCGTGGCGGCGAGGCTACAGCTCTCCCGGAAAGGCGGTGCAGGAACCCCGATGTCTTCGAGCGGCAACATCAAACGTGTTCCAGGCGGCGCCGGAGAGCCTTCTCCCGACGAGAGGCTCGCGGTGCTCGGCGATCTCGAACGGCGTGTGCTGTGGCTTGCGTGCTGGATGATCCACCACGCCAACCACATCCGGCCGAAGCGCGACGGGCTGAAGGTGGGAGGCCACCAGGCTTCGTCCGCGTCGCTTACGACATTGATGACGGCATTGTGGTTCGATTGCCTGCGGCCGCAGGATCGCGTCGCCGTCAAGCCGCACGCAAGCCCGGCCTATCACGCGATCCAGTACATCCTCGGACGCCAGGGCCGCGAAGCGCTCGAAAAGTTCCGCGCGTACGGCGGCGCGCAGTCGTATCCGTCTCGCACCAAGGATGCTGACGACGTCGATTTCTCGACCGGCTCGGTCGGCCTCGGCGTCGCGATGACGAGCTTCGCTGCGCTGACGCGCGATTACGTCCACGCGCGCAAGCTCGTCCAGGACGGAACCGCCGCCGGCCGCATGATCGCGCTCGTCGGCGACGCCGAGCTCGACGAAGGCAACGTCTTCGAGTGCATGCTCGAAGGCTGGAAGCATGACGTCCGCGACGTCTGGTGGGTGATCGACTACAACCGCCAGAGCCTCGACGTGATCTGCGACGACCGCCTGTTCCAGCGCATCGACTCGATCTTCGAGAGCATGGGATGGCGCGTGGTCACGCTCAAGTACGGACGGCGCCTCGAAAGCGTGTTCGCACGCCGCGGCGGCGATGCGCTGCGCGACTGGATCGAGCGCTGCCCGAACTCGCTCTACTCGTCGCTCGTCTACCGCGGCGGCGCCGAATTCCGCCAGCACCTGGTGCGCGATCTCGGATCGACGAGCGGCATCTCCGAGATCCTCGACGAGCACGACGACGCGAAGCTGCACCAGCTGATGACCAATCTCGGCGGTCACGACCTCGAAGCGATCCGCGACGCGTTTCATGGTGCGATGGAGGACGAGCAGCCGACGTGCTTCCTCGCGTACACGATCAAGGGCTACGGTCTTCCGTTCGCCGGCCACAAGGACAATCACGCGGGCCTCATGAGCCCCGAGCAGATGGAAACGTTCCGCACGCTGATGAACGTGCGTCCGGGGCACGAGTGGGATCTGTGGGAAGGCGCTGCGCTTGCCGCCCCGCAGCTCGAATCGTTCGTCGCTGCCAATCCGCTCTACAAGCACCCGCCGCGGCGCTTCGAATCTCCGCTGATCACGGTGCCGGCGAAGCTCACCGCGCCGAAAGCGGACTCTATGTCGACGCAGGAAGGCTTCGGTCGCATTCTCGGCGAGCTTGCGCGCACCGGCGGCGAGATGGCCGATCACATCGTGACGACGTCGCCCGACGTCGCGAGCTCGACCAACCTCGGCGGATGGGTCAGCCGGCGCGGCCTGTTCGAACGCAAGCCGCAGTCGGACGCGTTCATCGAGGAGAACGTCGCGACCACGCAGCGGTGGGTCGCGTCTCCGAACGGGCATCACATCGAGCTCGGCATTGCCGAGAACAATCTTTTTCTCGCGCTGGCGGCGCTCGGGCTTTCGCACTCGCTGTTCGGCGCGCGGCTGCTTCCGATCGGGACCGTCTACGATCCGTTCATCGCGCGCGGCCTCGATGCGCTCAATTACGCGTGCTACCAGGACTCGCGCTTCATTCTGGTCGCGACGCCGTCCGGTCTCGCGCTCGCGCCCGAAGGCGGCGCGCACCAGTCGGTCAACACGCCGCTGATCGGCATGAGCCAGCCCGGGCTGCTTTCGTACGAGCCGTCGTACGTCGACGAGCTCGCGGTGATCCTGCGCTTCGGCCTCGAGCACATGCAGAAGCCCGACGGCTCGTCGCTGTATCTGCGGCTTTCGACCCGCCACCTGCAGCAGCCGAAACGCGAGATCGACGAGACGCTCGAGCACGACATCATCCACGGCGCGTACTGGCTCGCGGCGCCGGAGCCCGGCACGCCGATCGCGATCGTCGCGAGCGGAGTCGTCGCCGAAGAAGCGATGGCCGCGCTCGACGCGATCCGCGAGGACGTTCCCGGCATCGGGCTGCTGGTGGTGACTTCGTCGGACCGCTGTCATTCGGACTGGGTCGCGGCTTCGCGTGCGCGCCGGCTCGGCGAAAGCGGCGCGCTCTGCCACATCGAACGGCAGCTTTCGGTTCTCGCTCCCGGGGCTTCGCTGGTTTCGGTGCTCGACGGCCATCCCGCGGCGCTGTCGTGGCTCGGCGGCGTGGCCGATTACCGCATCGTGCCGCTCGGCAACGAGCGTTTCGGTCAGTCCGGCGATATCATCGATCTTTACCACCACTATGAGCTCGACGCGGATTCGATCGTCGACGCTGCGGCTCGCGCGCTGCTGGAGACACTCTGATGCGAGTCGAAATCGTGATGCCGCGTCTTTCCGATTCGATGTCCGAGGGGTCGGTGACGACCTGGTTCAAGAACGAGGGCGACACGGTGAGCGAAGGCGAAGCGATCGCCGAGCTCGAAACCGAAAAGTCCAACGTCGATCTTCAGGCTCCGGCTAGCGGCGTGCTGGCAAAGATCGTCGTTGCGGCCGGCAGCGGCGCGGTCGCGGTCGGCGCGAAGCTTGCCGAGATCGAGACCGATGCTGCGGCGGCCAAGAGTCCGGCGAAAGCAGCAAGTACCCCCGCGGCGCCCGCGCAGCCGAAAGCGAATGAAGGAGCTGCTGCTGCGCAGGCGAAGTCGAACGATGCGACTCCTTCTGCTCCGGCGGCCGACAAGGTCGTGCAGGGCGGAAGCGAAGCACCGGAACGCGGCGGCGGCGAGCCTTCGCGCGCCGCGCCGCCGCAGGGCAAACCTTCGGAGTCCCGACCGGCGTCGCGCAGCGCGGCGGCCAAGGGTCTGTCGCTCGCAACCAAGGCGCCGGCGCGCAGTGCATCCGACGAGCAGCGAAACGTTCCGGATCAGGAGCGCGAAAAGGTCGCCGCCACACCGCTCGCGCGGCGCATGGCCGCGCAGGCCGGGCTTTCGCTCGACGACATCCGGCCGACCGGCATCGGCGGCAAGATCTGCAAGGCCGACATCGAAGCCGCGCTCGGCCGTTCGCAGCCGCTGGCGATGGTCTCGTCGCGCGCTGCTTCCTCGGTGCTTGCGACAAGAGGCGTCGGCGTCCGTACGGCAGCCGCGCCCGCGACGGGCGGCGCTTCTGCGCCGATGTCGCGCGTGCGCCGCACGATCGCCGAGCGCATGGCGCGCTCGAAAGCGACCATTCCGCATTTCTACCTGTCGGTGGATTGCCGCGTCGATCGCCTGCTCGATACGCGCGAGCGGCTGAAGGCGGACGGCCTTTCGATTTCCGTCAACGACTTCGTGGTTCGCGCATCTGCGATTGCGCTCGGCCGCGTGCCGGAAGCGAACGCTTCGTGGATCGACGGCGAAGGCGGCATCGTGCGCCACGAGCCGATCGACATCGCGGTGGCCGTGGCCCTCGACGACGGGCTGATCACGCCGGTCGTACGCGCGGTCGATACGCTCGGGCTCGTCGCGATCGGCGAAGCCATCCGCGACCTTGCCGCCCGCGCCCGCGACGGCAAGCTCGCGCCGCACGAATACGACGGCGCGACGTTCACGATCTCGAACCTCGGCATGTACGGCGTCGGGTCGCTGTTCGCGATCATCAATCCGCCGCAGTCGTGCATTCTCGGCGTCGGCGCCGCCGAAGCGCGGCCGGTTGTCGAAGACGGCAAGGTCGTGGCCGGCACGGTGATGACGCTTACGGTCTCGGCTGATCATCGCGTGCTCGACGGCACGACCGGGGCAAAGCTTCTCGGTGAGATCCGCCGGCTGCTCGAAGATCCCGCGCGGATGCTGGCCTGAAAAGGGCGGACGTCGTGGCCGCCAGCGATCAACGTTTCGATGTCGTCGTGATCGGCGCCGGCCCCGGCGGTTACGTCGCGGCGCTGCGCGCACGCCAGCGCGGCCTGTCCGCTGCCGTCATCGAGCGCGACCGCCTCGGCGGCGTGTGCGCGAACCAGGGATGCATTCCGACCAAGGCGCTGCTGCGCTCGGCGGAAGTCTATGCACTGGCCCGCAATGCGGCGTCGTTCGGCGTCACCATCGAAAAGGTTTCGTTCGACATCGGCGCCATCGCCGAGCGCGCGAAGAAAACCGCGGCGCGCATGGAGAAGAGCGTCGAGTCCTTGCTTCGCTCCGCGAAGATTCCGGTGTTCCAGGGAAGCGCCCGCCTGGCGGGAGATCACCGCGTGGCGGTTTCGGGCGGCGCAAGCGGCGACCTGCTGCTCGAGGCTGCGCACATCGTGCTCGCGACCGGTGCGCGCGCACGCGTTCCGTCCGGCTTCGAAAGCGACGGCCGCATCGTCTGGACATATCGCGAGGCGCTGACGCCCGCTGCCATGCCGCGTTCGATCCTCGTGATGGGCGCCGGCGCGATCGGCGTCGAGTTCGCGAGCTTCTACCGCATGCTCGGCGCCGAAGTGACGCTCGTCGAAATGCTGCCGCGCATCCTGCCGATGGAAGACAAGGACATCAGCGAAGCGATGCGCCGCGCGATGACCAAGCAGGGCGTGCGCATCCTGACCGATGCGAAGGTCGCTGCGATCACCAAGACCGACAGCTCGATGACCGCAACGGTCGAGACCGGAAGCGACGCCGCGAAGAAAACCGAAACGATCACCGCGGATCATCTGCTCGTCGCCACCGGAATTTCGGCGAACGTCGAGGACCTCGGTCTGGAGCAGACGAAAGTGCGCATCGAGCGCGGACACATCGTCGTCGACGAATGGCTCGCGACCGACGAGCCGGGGATCTACGCGATCGGAGATCTCGTCGGTCCGCCGTGGCTCGCGCACAAGGCGAGCCGCGAGGCGGTGATCTGCATCGATCGGATCGCCGGAGCGGGCGGCCTGCGATCGCTCGCCGTCGACGCGTCGCCGTCGTGCACGTACGCGATGCCGCAGGTGGCAAGCGTCGGCCTGACCGAAGAGGCCGCCGTCGCGAGCGGACGCAGCGTGCGATGCGGCCGCTCGACGTTCGTCGGAAACGGAAAGGCCCGCGCACTCGGCGACACCGAGGGCTTCGTCAAGACGGTCTTCGACGCGGACTCGGGCGAGCTGCTCGGCGCGCACATGATCGGACCGGAGGTCACCGAGCTCGTCGCGACGTTCGCGCTCGCGCGCACGCTCGAAGCCACCGAGGAAGAAATCCTGGCCACGGTATTCCCGCATCCGACGCTGTCGGAGGCGGTCCACGAGTCGGTCGAGGCGGCGTTCCCCGTCATGGCCGGGGTCGCCGGCGGACAGGCGAGCGGCTCCGCACCCGAGCCACCGGCCCGCGCAAAATCCTGAACCTTACCAGCGCTCTCGTGCCACATGGCCGGCCGATTCTGCGACCTCCGGCACCACCTCTGAATCGTTGGCAGGACCCGCCGGCCGGGCGCACGGTCCGACCCCCCTCAGATCGAGTTGACCGCTGGCCGGCCCCTGCCATACTCCGAAATTGAACATCGTTTTCAGAAAGGCCCGATTGAGGTAGAATCCGCTCCGATGGTGACTCCGCTCTCCAAGCTTCCGCTCCGAAGCCGGGCCAAGGTGCTCCGGGTCGGAGGTCAGCCCGGTTTTCGCCGCCGGCTGATGGAGTTCGGTCTGGTCCCCGGGACCACGGTCGAAGTGGTCCGCGTCGCGCCGCTCGGTGATCCGCTGCAACTGCTGGTGCGCGGCTGCCGGCTGTCGATCCGTCTTGCCGAGGCGGCCGAAGTCACCGTCTTCGCCGGCGAAGAGCGCGACATTCTCTCGCCCGAGCCGGTCGCGCCGGGCAACGATGCCTGCGCAGGCTGCAAGCTGTGAGCACGCCGGCGGTCGCCTCCCGTCACCAACCGGCGGTCGCCTCCTGCCACGATCCGGCTCCGGCGTCCGCCGATTCTTCCCGGAGCGCACGCGGCGCCAGCGCAAAACGAAGCGGTCTCCCGCTGATCGCCGTCGTCGGCAATCCGAACACCGGAAAGACGACGCTGTTCAACCGCCTCACGGGCCAGCGCGCGCGCGTCGGCAACTATCCCGGAATCACCGTCGATCGCCGTTCAGGACGAACCAGTCTTGGCAGCCGCGGCAGTACGCCGATCGATGCCGAAGTGTTCGACGTTCCGGGCTGCTACTCGCTGTCGGCGCGTTCGAGCGAAGAGAAGATTGCGATCGATGCGATCCTCGGCTGGAACGGCAATCCGCGTCCCGACCTTGCGCTGATCGTCGTCGATGCGACCCAGCTCGTACGCAACCTCTACCTGGTCCTGCAGATCCTCGAGCTCGGCGTTCGCGCGGTCGTCGCGCTCAACCTGATCGATGAAGCGGGTGACGCGGTGCCCGATGCCCGTGCGCTTTCGCTGCTGCTCGGAGTTCCATGCATTCCGACTTCGGCGCGAAGCGGTCAGGGCGTGGCCGAGCTCGAAGCGGCTGTCGCGGCCAGCCTCCAGTCGCCGCCGGCGGCTCCGCACGTCCACATCCGCTATCCGCATGCCGTCGTCGCGCACGCCGACCGCGTTGCCGATGCGATGCCGGCCGAATGGCTCGGCGACGATGTCGCGATCGAATGCGCGCACGTCGGTTCCGACCAGCTCGTGAGCCGGCGCCGTGCGCTCGCGCTGTGGGCGCTCACCAGCGTCCACGACGACGACGAGCTCGAGGGCATTCCGGCCGATCTTCGCGCACGCGTCGGTGAAGTTCGGGCCGCCGCGCGCGGACGCGACATCGACGGCGAGATCATCGGTGCGCGCTACGAATTCCTCGACGCGCACGTACCGTCTCTGTTCGCTCCGGCGCGCACTGCAATCCTTACCGAGCGCATCGACTCGGTGCTGCTCCATCCGGTGTGGGGTTTCGCGACGTTCATGGTCGTCATGTTCGTCGTCTTCCAGTCGCTGTTCGCGTGGGCCGATCCGGCGATCAAGCTGATCGAGACGGCATTCGCCGCGCTCGGCGGATGGCTCACGGCCGTGCTGCCGGCCGGCGTTCTCACCGATCTGCTGGTGGACGGCGTGATCGGCGGCGTCGGCAACGTGCTGGTCTTCCTGCCGCAGATCCTGCTCCTTTTCCTGATGCTCGGCGTGCTCGAAGACTCCGGATACCTCGCGCGCGTCGCGTACCTGATGGACCGCATCATGAAGTCGGTCGGCCTGCACGGCCGCGCGTTCGTGCCGATGCTGTCGGGCTTTTCGTGCGCGATCCCGGCGATCATGGCGACGCGCACGATGGAGAGCCGGCGCGACCGCCTGCTGACGATGATGGTGATCCCGCTGATGACGTGCTCGGCGCGGCTTCCGGTCTACACGCTGATCATCGCGGCGCTGTATCCGCCGTCGAAGATGTTCGGCGTCGTGCCGGTGCAGGGCCTCCTGATGATCGCGATGTACCTGTTCAGCACCGCCACGGCGCTTGCCGCCGCTGCGGTGTTCGGCCGCACGGTGCTGCGCGGCCCGCGTGTTCCGCTCATCCTCGAGCTTCCGCCGTACCGCATGCCGATGGTGCGCAGCGTCCTGCAGCTCATGTGGCTGCGCTCGAAGATGTTCCTGACCGAAGCGGGCAGCGTGATCCTGTGGTGCACGATCGGGCTGTGGGTGCTGCTGTCGTTCCCGAAGCTTCCCGAGCCGCCGGCCGATGCGCCGCCGGCGGCCCACGCGCAGTGGGAAGCCGATTCGCTGGCGAACAGCTTCGGCGGCCGCATGGGCAAAGCGCTCGAGCCGGCGATCGCTCCGCTCGGCTTCGACTGGAAGATCGGCGTCGGCATCGTCGGCGCGTTCGCCGCGCGCGAGGTGTTCGTCTCGACGATGGGCGTCATCTACGGGGTCGGCGACAAGTCCGACGAAACCAGCGTCACGCTGCGCGACAAGATGCGCGCCGACGTGCACGCCAACGGACGCCCGGTCTACAGCCCGCTCGTCGGGCTTTCGCTGATGGTCTTCTTCGCTCTCGCCTGCCAGTGCATGAGCACGCTCGCCGTCGTGCGGCGCGAGACCGGCGGATGGCGGTGGCCGGCGTTCCTGTTCGCGTACATGACCGTGCTGGCCTGGGTCGCGAGCTTCGCGGTCTACCAGGGCGGAAAGCTCGCAGGGCTCGGCTGACGGACTGCCGGTCGCCGTTGCCGGCTTTCGGTTTTGCTGCGGCAGTGTAGAAGCCGGCCATGTGCGGCATCGTTGCAATCGTCACCAACGATCGGCGCGTTGATCACGACGCGCTGGACGCCGGCGTGCGGGCGCTGTTCCACCGTGGTCCCGACGCGCAGCGCACGTGGATCTCGACCGACGGTCACGCCGGGCTCGGGCACGCGCGCCTTTCGATCATCGACCTGTCGACGGGAGACCAGCCGCTCGAGAACGAAGACGGCCGCATCCACGGTGTCGTCAACGGCGAGCTCTACGGCTACGAGCGGATCCAGCGCGAGCTCGAAGCGCGCGGGCACCGCCTCCGCACGCGCAGCGACAGCGAGATTGCGCTCCATCTCTACGAGGATCTCGGCCCCGCATGCCTGAAGGAGCTGCGCGGCGAGTTCGCATTCGTGCTGTGGGACGATGCGGATAAAACGCTGTTTGCCGCGCGCGACCGCTTCGGCATCAAGCCGCTTTTCTACGCGGAGCACGCGGGCTCGCTCCATGTCGCGTCCGAGATCAAGGCGCTGTTCGCCGCCGGAGTTCCCGCGCGCTGGGATCACGAGTCGTTCTTCGACGCCAACAGCCTGATCGTGCCGCGCCAGGACCGCACGCTGTTCGCCGGCATCCGGCAGGTGCCGCCCGGTCACTATCTGCTCGCACGCGACGGCCGCATCGACGTTGTCTGCTACTGGGACTTCGACTACCCGCTTACCGGTGCAATTGCGCCGCGCAGCGATGGGGAGTGCGCCGAGGCGTTCCATGCCGCTCTCGACGAGGCCGTGCGCCTGCGGCTGCGCGCCGACGTTCCGGTCGGCTGCTATCTGAGCGGCGGCATCGACTCGTGTGCCGTGCTCGGGCTCGCCATGCGGCACCGGACGACGCCGATCCGTACGTTCACGCTCAGCTTCGACCGCGCAGAGTACGACGAGAAAGCGATCGCGAAGGAAATGGCCGAGCGCTGCGGCGCCGAGTTCCATCCGATCCCGCTTCACCAGAGCGATCTTGCCGACTGCTTCGGCGATGTGATCGCGCACGGCGAGACGCTGTGTCTCAACGCGCACGGCGTTGCCAAATTCGTGCTCAGCCGTGCGGTGCGCGAAGCCGGCTACAAGGTGGTGCTGACCGGCGAAGGATCGGACGAGATTCTCGGCGGATATCCGCCGTTCCGGCGCGACATGCTGCTCTACGACAACGACGGGCAGGATCCGGCCGTCGTCCGCGGCCTTCTCGAAGAGCTCGACAACGCAAATCCTGTCTCTCGTGGACTGCTGCTGCCCGACGGTGCGCAGCTCCCGCTCGACGGTGTACGCGACGTTCTCGGTTTCGCGCCGTCGTGGATGGAGGCGTTCGGAAGCACGGGGTTCAAGCTGCACCGGCTGTTCGCCTCCGATTTTGCTGCCCGCCACGACGGCCGCGATTCGTTCCGTGCCGTGCTCGACGGCATCGACGTCGCCGGTCAGCTCACCGGCCGGCCGCCGGTTCACCAGTCGCTGTACCTGTGGGGAAAAACCCACCTCAACAACTACGTGCTCGCAATGCTCGGCGACCGCATGGAGATGGCGCATTCGGTCGAAGGACGCGTGCCGTTCCTCGACCACCATCTGGTCGAGCTGGTGCGCTCGCTGCCCGTCCGGCAGAAGATCCGCGGCATGACCGAGAAGTACGTTCTTCGCGAAGCGGCGAGGCCGGTCCTGACCGACACGGTCTACGGCCGCCACAAGCATCCGTTCACGAGCCCGCCGGTCGCGCTCGCACCCGACGAACGGCTGCACGAGCTGCTGCAGACGACACTTCGCGGGCCGTCGATGGAAGCGCTGCCGTTCTACGATCGCAGCAAAGTCGTCGGCCTGCTCGATTCGCTGCCGGCGATGGACGTGGCCGCTCGCACGGCGATCGATCCCGCGCTCATGGTGCTGCTGAGCGCATGCATGCTGCAGGAGCGCTTCCGACCGGCCTCGTGATCGGCCCGGATTTCCGAAGATGATGGTTGAACCGCATCCACCGGCGGCGCCGCCGCCAGCGCGCAGCCTGCGCCCGGCCCGGCTTGTCGCCGGCTGCCTGATCGCACTCTACGCAACCTACTTCAGCCTTTACACATGCGTCGCCCACGGACGGCTCAAGACGTACGCGTTCGACCTCGGCACGTTCGACCAGGGCATCTGGCTTGCCGGTCACGGCACCAACTACTTCGTCACGGTCAGGGGCCTGCATCTGCTCGGCGATCACGTGCGGCTGTTCTCGTTCGTGCTCGCACCGCTCTACTGGATCTGGGACGACGTACGCGCGCTGCTCGTGCTGCAGAGTATCGTGATCGCGGCCGCGGCCTGGCTGCTGCTGCGCATTGCCGAGCAGAAGGTGCCCGGTCACCGGTGGTTCGCACCGGCCGTAGCGGCGAGCTGGCTGCTTCATCCGGCCGTGCAGAACCTCAACCTCGATCACGCGCACCCGGACGCATTTGCGACGACGCTGCTGGTCGCGTCGATATGGTTCCTGCGCCGCGGCCAGCTGCCGGCGTTCTGGACGACTGCTGTTCTGGCCATGTCGTGCAAGGAGGACGTACCGCTGGTGTTCGTCGCGATGGGTCTGGTGCTGATGCTCGACCGGTCGCGACGGCGGCTGGGGACGGCGGTGCTTGCCGTTTCGGCGAGCTACTTCGCACTCTGCATGCTCGTCATTCTTCCGCACTTCAACGGAGTGGGGTTCTTCCGTTTCGACGAGCAGTACTTTCTCGGCGGCGTGGGCGCGCATCACACCGACCTGTCGTGGATCTATCATCGGCTGGCACGGACCGAGAGCGTGACGTACCTCGCCTCGCTCGGAGCGCCGCTGTTGTTCCTGTTCGTGCTTGCGCCGCTGTCGGTCGCACCGGCAATTCCGGCGCTGCTCGCCAACCTGCTGAGCGATGCCGGCTACATGCGAAGCTTTCAGTATCACTACCAGACGTCGGTGCTTCCGTTTCTCTACATCGGGGCGATCGACGGCTTTGCGTTCGCTGTCGGCTGGTTGAGGCAGCGCGAGGCGGGTCGCGCATCACGGATAGTGTCATGGCTCGTTCCGGCCGCGATCATGGTTGCGGTGGTCGCCGAAAACATTGCGTGGAGCAAGATTCCCGTTCACCGGATGGCCGACCTCGTCGGTGAGTGGAAATTTCTGCGCGTCGATCCGGAGCTCGCGCAGGTCCGGCGCGTGCTCTCGAAGATACCTCGCGATGCCGCAGTCTCCGCGGATTATTCGCTGGTGCCGCAGCTTGCGCACCGGCCGCTGATCTACATGTTCCCCAATCCGTTCCACATCAGTAACTGGGGCATCGACGGCGAGAACACGCACGACCCCGAAACCGTCGAATACGTCGTGGTACGCGACATCCCCGGACACGTGCCGGTTCGCCAGAACCTCGATGCCGTTCTCGACTCGAGGCGCTTCCGGCTGATTCACAGCGACCGCAGCACGAGCCTGTACCAGCGGGTCAAGCGCGTGGCGCTGAGCGAGCACGCATCGTGCGGCGACTGGGACGGCGACGGCAAGGTGACGCTCGAAGACGTGCAATGGATTGCCGACGCGATCATGACCGGACACGAATGCCCGCTCGCCGTTTGCGACGCCGACGGCGATGGCAAGGCGGCAAACGCCGACGTGCTGCGCATCGGAAAACGCGCACGGAGTCGTTCGTATGAGCTGGCGTGTCCACCGCCGGCCGGTCCATGACCGCCGGCGCTTCGGTGGCCGCGGTCCTGCTCTCGCGCAGGAGGCAAAAAACCTGTAGCTGACCGATGCGCGCCGCCGTACCCGACGTTCGAAGAACAGGAGAATCCCGTGCTTTCAAAATTCGACGATTATCCGATTCATCAGACTCCCGAACCGGTCGCCCATCCGGCGTCGAGCGACCGCAACGTCTACGATCGCTACTGGTTCAACGGCTACGCGAACGACGGCGAGTTCTATTTCGGCGTCGGGATGGGCCTGTATCCGCATCGCGGCATTCTCGATTGCGGCTTTTCGATTGCGCGTGACGGCGAGCAGCACAGCTTCCATGCCTCGCGGCGCGCGCCGAGCGAACCGTCGGAGACGGTGGTCGGTCCGTTTTCGATCGAAGTCGTCGAGCCGATGAAGCGCACGCGCGTGCGCCTCGAATCCAATTCGACGGGAATCGAGGTCGACCTCGAATTTACTGCACGGACGGCGTGCGTGGAGGAAGGGCGTCAGACGCGGCACTACGGCCAGCGCATCTTCATGGATGCGACGCGCTTCGCGCAGTACGGACGCTGGCAGGGAACGATCCGCTACGACGGCAAGACGCTCGCGATCGATCGCGAGCGCGTATTCGGCACCAAGGATCGCTCTTGGGGAATCCGTCCGGTCGGTGCGCCCGAAATGGACGGTGCGCCGCGCATGGAGATGCCGCAGTTCTTTTTCCTGTGGGCGCCGATCCAGTGGAAGACCCGCTGCACGCACTTCGCGACGTTCGAAGACAGCGACGGCCGCCCGTGGCACCAGGACGGCGCGATCGTCCCGGTCTACGAGAGGCCCGACGACATCCCGGGAGTCAACGATCCTGCGATCCGCTACATGGCGAGGGTCGAGCACAAGCTCGAGTACTTTCCCGGCATGCGGCGCGCACGGCGCGCCAATATCGCGCTCGTCGAGCGTGGCGGCGCGCGCCACGAGATCGCGCTCGAGTCGCTGCTGACGTTCCAGATGAAAGGAATCGGCTACCAGCACCAGGAGTGGGGCCACGGCCACTGGAAAGGCGAGCTCGCGATGGCCGGCGAATCATGGAAACAGGCCGACCTCGATCCGCTCGCGTTCGACAACCTGCACACGCAGCAGGTCGTGCGCGCGACGATGAACGGCGAAGAAGGCGTCGGCGTGCTCGAGCAGATTGCGATCGGGCCGCACGAGACGTCGGGGCTGACGGGGTTTCTCGATGGCGCGGAGTAGAGCAGGTCGAGCTCAAACTCTTCCGGTCGGTGCAACGGTTCCTGTCAGAAGCGTGGAGCCGTGGCTCCGGCGCCGACTGCGGCAAATGGCCGTCCACCGGGATCCTTGATGGTGACCTTGTCGAATTCGATCGACGTACACGGCGGCAGCGCGGCGTCGTCGCCGATCATCGGCGCCAGTGCGACTGCGCTGTTGCTGTTCACTTCCATTCCGCCTCCCACCGGTGTCGAGAAACCGAATGTCACGGGGATATCGCCGAGTGTCATCGGTCCGTTCGCATCGTTGATGGTGATTCGCCAGAGCATGCTCAGCGTCCATCCGCTATCGGCGGGCCCGTCGATCAGGCTATGACCATCGGATCGAGTGATTCCGCTGCAGGCCACGGTCACTTTGGTGAGGTGGCAACCGCCCGACGGAAGATTCAGCGACGTGCCGTCAGCCGCCGTCAGGCCCGCGCAGTCCGTGAGCACGCTTGCGCGCGTCCGGAAATCGCACTTGCCCTTCAGTCCATAGCTGTAAAAGGTCTGCGATCCTGAATCACCGCTTGGAACGACAGGCGCGCAGGCGTCCGTGTCGCTGCTCGTTTCCGTATTCGCCGTCGGATAATTGATGCCGGGACATGCTGCGTAGCTGCGTACCATGAGCGCCCGAACCCCGGACGCCGGCGCAGAATTGAAGCCGCAGCCGCCGTCCCCCGACGTACACGCATCGTAGGCAAGGCAGACGCCGTGTCCTGCGGCGACGGTGCAGGTCTTGGAGCTGCACGCCTCGACGCACTTCCGTTCGCCGCAGCAGCTGTTTTCATCCAGACACATCTGGCCTGCGGGGCACTCGCCGTCCGACTGGCAGTCGGCTCTGTCCTCGCACAGCGTATCTACAAAACACCTGCTCGCAGACCCATCGGCATCCCTGCCGCACAGACACGAGATCGTGCTGCGATCTTTATCGAGAGAATTACCGCTTGCGGTTTCGGCGGCGAGAGTCGACGTCGCGAGTGGAAAGATCAACGCAGCCGCAATCGCCATCGTCATCGACTTCATAGACGGATACCTCGAAGGCTTCGGTGAGCTGGCAACATCGGCGCCGGTGCCAGCCAAAGTGTCGGTTCACGAGCTGGACAATTTGCAGCTCGCAGCAACGCATACACTCGTTCGGCCTACCCTTGTCAATGTCGTTCGGAATGTTTCTCGGCTTCACAAGTCGTACGACGCGCTTCCGAAGTACACGTGCACCGTCGTTGCATTGCCGCGTCGCCGAAAAAATTGGTGACCAATATCACGTATCGATAACGAGAAGAGACTGAAGTTGCTGTGAGTTTGCAGCAAAGTGATCGTCGAGCTCGTTCCTGTTCGTTCGTTCAGGACAAGTCCGCCTTGACACGAGAGTTGCCGGGCCAGTAGGTTCCCGCCGGCTCTTCGCTTGATGCGTAGAGTTTCAAGGGGGCCATCATGACGGCCGCACTCTTTCTGTCCGCTCTGTATCCTTTGTCGTTTTTATTCGTCTTTCCCGTGCTCGCACCGAGTTCACGGTGAGCGTGCAGCAAAAGCGCCGCACGCGGCGTCGAAAGTCATGCTTCGCCGCAATTCTGGCTGGCCTGCTTCTGAGCATCCCGGTCGCGAACGACACCGAAGCAGAGGAAACCGACGTTTACGCTCATCCTGCCGGATACTGTGACGATACGACGAACGGCGTCGCCAACGTTCCGGCGAGACCGAAGTGGTTGGATCTTGCCGGGCCTCATCCCGATGACGGCAAGAGCCGCTATCCCGACTACCAGAACCTCTCGAAGAACTTCAACGCGCAGCAGACTCTGCAGATGCTCGTGTCCGAGATGACCAACGCCGTGGGAAAGCTTCAGAGCGTAACGGAAAAGGCCGCGGACGGTACACTGATCGAAGATTTTGCGAACGCGTCTATTCCACAGGTGCCGGGCCACTGCCTGTGCCGAGCGAACCCCGACAAGCCGGACTGCAGCGTCGAGAATGCCTGGCCCGCGGTGCAGCAAGTGGTGGAGAAGCTTTCGACGATCGATTTTCCCTCCATTCTGCAGACCTTCATCGACGACAAGATCGACGCAGTCGAAGCGATCCTCGACTCCCTCGTCGATGACCTGCTGAACGACATCCTGCCGGCCTTTCTGAGTGAAACCGAAATCACAGCGGCAATCACCACGGCGATCCAGAATACGCAGACGCATCTCAACAACACCCTTGCAGCCTGCGGTGTCGGCGTCGGCGGCTCCTGCGGGATCGGAGGCGTTCAGCAGTCTCCGGCGACCTCGGGTGATGTGTCCGACCGGACGGTGGTGGGCAAGGGCGGAAAGCTCGGCAAGGCCGTAAAGCCGATTCTGCTGAACGTAAACCTTCGCGACCTTCCGCCCGCCCCACGCTGGAGCACGGGCAACGCGCGATACGAACTGCAGCGGCCCACCGCTCCCTTTCGTCCGCGGCAGCCTCCGGTTCATCCGCCGACAGGTCTCGATCCGCTGCTGCAGCAACAGATGAGCGTGCGCTCGCTGCGCACCGCGCCTGCACTGTCGGCACCGACGCTCTTCGATGGGCTCGGAAAGACGGGTGCGACCAACGTTCCGGATGCTGTCGGAGACGTGGGTCCCGACCACTACGTCCAGATGACCAACACGCAAAGCGGCGCGCAGATCGCCATCTACGACAAGACCGGCGTGCCGATCGTGCCCGCAAAGCTGCTCAAGAGCCTCTTTGACGCCGCAGCCGTCGACCCGTTGGCGACCCACTGCGAGGACCATCCAGTGGGAGATCCAATCGTTCTCTACGATGCGCGCGCCGATCGATGGCTTCTCGCAGAGCTGGCCGAGCTCAACGCGGGGTCTGCCGACTACGCGTGCGTTTACATCTCGCAGACTGGCGACCCGACCATGGACTGGTACGCCTACGAATTCGAGATGGACGCCACCGACTTCCTCAAATACGGAATCTGGACCGACTCGTACTTCATGGGCGGCAACGAGACGTCAGGCGCGTTCATGGAGATTCATGCGCTCGATCGCACCGCAATGCTGGCCGGCCAGGTGACTCAGCCGTTCACGTTCTCCGCCGAAATTCCAAAGCTCGCGAATCTCGGCTTCCAAGTGCTGATTCCCGCCGACCTCGATGGCAAGAGCCCTCCACCAGACGGAGAGCCGGCACTGTTCCTGCGTCAGGTCGACGACGAGATCGTCGACCCCCTCAACAACGATCCCGATCACGACTTCCTGGAAATGTACGAAGTCAAGGTCGACTGGAGCAATCCGGCTCTCTCGTCGGTCACCAAGCGTCCGGACATCGTACTGACCGATTTCGATTCCGGCTTCGGCGCCGTGGTCAACGATCCTTATCAGATACCGCAGCCATCGGATGCGACACTGCTCGACGCGGTGCCCGAGGCGCTGAACAACCGGATCCAGTATCGGAACTTCGGTACCCACCGCACGCTGGTCACCGCACTCGTCACTGACGTCGACACGAGCGCGGTTACACACGCCGGTGTCCGCTGGCTCGAGCTTCGTACCGCCGAGGGCGAGCCATGGAGCCTGTGCCAGGAAGGGACTTATGCTCCCGATGCGACGCAACGATGGATGGGCAACATTTCCATGGACGGCGCCGGGAACGTCGCGCTCGGATACAACGTCTCCGGAAACTTCCAATCCGCGCTCGCCGACTGCGTCACGAACGTATGTCCCGGAATCCGCTACACCGGGCGGGAAGCCAACGATCAGGGCGGCATCTTCACCGAAGGCGAGCACGAGATGGTTGCGGGAGCCTCTTCGAAGTCGAACAAGCGCTGGGGCGACTACAACGCGCTCACCGTCGATCCCGCCAACGACTGCACGTTCTGGTACACCAACGAGTACCTGGCGACCGGCGGCGACTGGAAAACCCAGATCGCGACGTTCGAGTTCGATTCGTGCTCGAACAGTGGCCTCAGCGGTGCAGCCCAACAGCTCAAGGACGAATTCGAGACTGCGATCGTCGGTGCAACCGGTCAATTGACCACGCAGCTCGTGACCGGCGTCAAGGCCGACTGGCTCACCGTCAAAAACGCGCTGAAATCATTGAAGGACCAATTTGCCGGCGTGCATTCCGTAGAAGACCTGTTCCAGATCGACTGGCAGGAATTCCTCGACGCGATCAACGGGGTGATCTCGAAGTATGCCGATATCGTAGACGACGTCACCGTGGCCATCGACAACCTCAAGAACCTGGACTTCGAGAGCCTGAAAGATACCGTCGCCAATTCGCTGATCAACCGACTCAAGCTCGACCCGCAGTACGGCCCCTGCATTACGCAGCTGCTCGACGATGCGAACTTCGTCAACGGCCAAAGCGTCCTGTTCGATGAGCTGGTGAGCGCCCTGCGTGACAGTCTGGAGACGCGCTGGCTTGCCATCAAAACGCGCGTCGAGCTTGCACGAACACAGTTTACGGCGCTCGCCTCTGCCCAGACGCTTCAGGACGATCTGGCCGGCATCGTTGCCGACATTACGCTGAATGCGCTGCCCGACTGTTACCGGAAAGCCACGCGCAACGACTGCTGCGAGTTCTGCGGCGGAGCCGATTGCGAGGCTACCGACTTCCTGTGGATGGCCGTGGATTTCCTCAAGGATCCTGCGGCGACCGGCGCAACCGTCGGGAACTACGCGATGATGGGGCTCAAGCAGCTCGGCTGGCTCGATCAGATTTCCGCCACGCTCAGCGATGCCCTCAGTTCCAGCCTCGGTGACACGCTGGGCACGCTGACGGATCTGAGCGAAACGCTGAGCAAGATCGACTTCCTGTCCACTCCTTTCGGCTACGTGGACCGCTTCGGCGAAGGCTATCACCTCGGCGCCTACACCGAGCTGCGCCCCGACCTGCACATGTGCATCGGCTACGCCGGACACGGCGCTTATGCGCAGATGGGCAATCTCGGCAACGACAAGTTCAGCATCGGTGCACGGTATGGCTCGCACAATCTCAGCAAGCGGCAACGCCTGCAGTTCCATTCGGGCGGATTCGCCGTCAGCGCCTGGGGTCACGACCTGAGTCTGGCGCCGAGTGTCGAAGTACAGACACAAATGAACGGCTTCCGGATATGGGACGCGGAGAAACCGTTCGGCATTCCCAGTTTCAACTTCAACGCAAACGAGATTCAACGTCTCGACATCTTCGACGCCATCCCGGACGGCGCGATACCGCAGAGCTTCGGGGATCTGCTCATCAGGGATCTGTTCGTCTCCGAGGATATCAACCACCATCTCGACTGGCCGCGCGACCTGCCCGACACTCCATGGGAAGACGAAAGCATCGCCACCGTGTCGTTCGGCCTGAACCTGCCGATCGATTTCGACATGGACCGGATCTATCTGACTCCGCCCATCGAGATCATTCCGCCTATTCTGACTGCAACGCCTTACTTCGATTTTTCGTTCGGCCTGAACTGGTTCCACGAAACCAATCGCATGCGGACGCGAGTGCTCGAGAAGGTCAATGAGAACCTCGCTGCGGCCCAGCGGCTGAACGACACGTCTTTCTCGCGGGACGACGAAGACTTTCAGGCGGCCGACGTAACTCAGGACAATGGGACGAAGGTACGGGTGGAGCCCGAGATCGGCGTGCTGGCGTTCCTCGGGTTCAAGATCTCCAAGATCAAGGTCGGCGCTTCCGCCGATCTCTCGCTGAAGATCGACATCGAGCCCGGCGGCGCAGGCGGCGTAGTGGACCTGAACCGGACGCTTGGCGAGGCCCTGACGCATTCCAATCCCCCGGCGGATGCACCGTGCACACCGGTCTGGAAGGTCGAGACCAACCGGATCTGCACGAACAAGGACTTCCCCGAGTCCACGCAGACGTACTCGTGCGACCCGTCGGAGGAGAAGGGCGCATGCTGCATTCACTACGGAGCGAGAAAAGATAACATGCTCGTAGCCGGCATCGGCGTGGAAGAGCTGTCCGTGTCCGACCTCGAAGGCTCGTACTGCGTCGATGCGTGGACCGGCATCAAGCAGAGTGACTGCGAGAAACTGAACGTAAGCGACAAGATCACGGACCTCATCGCAACGGTGGAAGATATCGGCCTGCCCGGATGGGCCGTCAATCCGATTCTGAATCCACTGCGAAAACTTTCGGATTCGTTTGTTGCCGACATCAGTGCCACGTGGAACGCGACGAAGCGCTGTTCCGACAAACCGTGCAGCACCACAAGCTCGAACACGCTCGTACTGTCCACCGCCGGCCTCGCAGTCGGCAGTATGTCCGACTGTGCCCAGCACGGCTACTGCACGCCGACGGCAGGCGCCGCAATCCACGACGTGAAACAGGACGCCGCTTGCAGCGGATCGTTCTCGGCCTACTCGTGCCGCGTCGAGGTCGACGACTCGATCGATCACTGGGCGGGCGACGGATGCCACCCGCTGCAGCACGGATTCCCGAGCGCCTGCGGCTGCAATGACGACGAGCAGTGCGCTTCGGCCGAGCACTGCGACGTCGCGGCCGGCCAATGCACGACCGGGCAGATCGCATTCTCATGCGTCTGCGACAGCTCCGGCAACTGTCCATCGGGCCGCGTCTGCAAGTCCGGCGCGTGTGCTCTCCCGTGCGTCAGCGACAGCGATTGCAGCAACGGTCGCATCTGCGACGCCGGTGCGTGCTCGCCGCCGCACGGAATCCCCTACACGGAAACGATCGTGGCCGGCATGGAAGACGTCGAACCGCCTACGCACCTGATTTCGACTTACGCCATGAGCGATATTTACGCGCTGCTTCGCCTGCGGTTCGCGGCAGCCGTCGAATTGACGTTCAAGCTCTTCGGCAAAGAGAAGTCCTGGAGGGTTCTCGACTTCGCCAAGCTCTGGGACCTCGGCTCGACATGGAAGGGCTTTTACCAGCCCGGTCTCGAAGCGCTCTACCAGGACGAATGCACCGACCCGTCGCTTCCGTGGCTGGTGACCAACCGCTACCCGCTGTCACTGACCTACACCGATCCGGACCACGATCCGTTGAACGCAGTGGGAGTTCTTCCGGCGCGCTTGTGTACGAGCGGAAACGTCTGCCGATATCCAGTTCCGGACCCCCCGGATCTGTTTCCGACCACGGTCTCCGACGGCAATGCCGGTACCGTCGGCGAGTTCGTCGAGTGGTGCAAAGGTGACATGCCGGCTCACAGGGAAGATCCAACTCCGTCGAACAACGACGGTGCGATCACCAAGGGGGTCACCGATACCTTCCACTTCGGCGATGACCTCGCGCGCGACGTCTGGGCGCAGAACCCGGTCTGCATCGACGGTCTGCCGTGGAACGACTGGCTCGGGAAGCTGCCGGCCCACTACGGAACGCAAGACGTAGCCGGTGGTGGCCAGATGAACAACCTGAGGTGCAGGTATGTCGACCCGCAGACCAGCCAGACGTATGAGTTCGACTGCATCGGGACGACGCCGGCGATGATGGCGATCTGGCGCTGCAACTCGACCAGCGCCAATTTCATCGCCCAGGCCTTCGCAAACAAATTCGCGTCGACCGCGCCGGAGGTGTTGATTCCCAATCCTTACGGAACAGGCGTCGTATTCGATCTGGATACGATGTTCCTGTCGCAAGTGACAAACGACGACAAGTATGGGGCGGGTGACGAGCGCCAGTACGATCTTGCGAGCCTGCGGAGCGATCTCAAAACGGCGACAGTGCAGGTCAGCTCCTTCACGTACGGGATCGGTTCGTGGCTGAATCTGATGAACAGTTGCTTCGAAACCAGGTTCTACTCTGCCACCGAATCAGCCTGTGAGTGCACCACAAATCAGGACTGCCTGGCCGACAACTCCGAGCGATGCACAGGCGGCGTCTGCGAGTATCCGATGGTGCACAAGGACGACGGCACCTGCGTCAACGCGGATTGTTCACCGTCCTGGCTGCACCGCGAATGCCCGATCGTGAAGGCCATCATCAGCGATCCAGAGCTTTGCTGCGGTGACGGAATCGTCGAATCGGGAGAAGAGTGCGATCCTGCCAGTCCCGTCGGTGGCTTTGCATGTAGCGACGATTGCCGGACCTTCCACGCAGAGCTGTGCTGTCCGGCTACTGGACCCTGCGACTCCGACGGCGACGGCGTCGGGGTTCTCTGCGACAACTGTCCCATCGACGCCAATGCCGACCAGGTCGATGCAGATCACGACGCCATCGGTGACGCGTGCGACATCTGTCGAGGCGGCGTCCCGACAAAATCGAAGTCGCGGCTCAAGTTCAGCAAGCTCAACGATTCGACCACATCCGTGCCGCAGCAGCGCGTCCAGATCATCGGCACCGGGGGATTCACGGGCCCCTTGCCGACCCCACCGCTCGACGCCGCTCATCTCGGCCTGCGCGTGCAGGTCACCGATCTGTCACTCGGAAGCGTGATTCTCGACCACACGATCCCCGGTGGCGTATTGCCCGGGGTGTGCAACGCCGCCGATGGATGGACCGTCAGCGGCTCCGCCGGCCGGAACCAGTCGTACGCGAATGTCAGCAGCGAAGTTCCTCCGGCCTGCGTCTACGGCTCGACATCCGGCATCGATCACGCGCTCGTGAAGGACAAGACGGCAAAGAAAAAAGGCGTCTATCACAAAATCAGCGGGCGCAATGGGAGCTATTCGCCGGTTCATGGACCGTTCCGCGTGGTCATCGTCTACGGAGGGACCGCAGAGCAGGACAGTGGCCAGTGCACCGAAATGACCTATTCGCCGCAGCAGTGCGTCTACGATGCGCCGAGGGGGACGCTGGACTGCCAGGGAAGTTGAGGCAGCCCAGCGTGGCAGTACCCGCGTGAGATCTGGCGCAGCTTCGTGTTTCTCGACTACGTGCGATTCGTTCGATAGTTTCGCTTGCCATGAGCGCGATGCAGACGAGCGGACCGCCGCGAAACGAGTACCGTCACTTCATCTCCGACACGCGCCGCTGGGACGGCTTCGAGCACCGCCCCGGAGACATCCTCGTCTGTACGCCGCCGAAATGCGGCACGACCTGGACACAGACCATCGTCGCGATGCTTCTGTTTCCCGACGGGAATCCTCCGGCGCCCGTGACGACGCTGTCGCCGTGGATCGAAGCGCGTTTCAAGCCGTACGAGGACATGCTGGAGGGGCTCCGGCAGCAGACGCACCGCCGCTCGATCAAAAGCCACACCTCGGCGGACGGCGTTCCATGGTGGCCCGACGCCCGCTACATCGTCGTCGGCAGGGACGGACGCGATGCGTTCATGTCGTTCGTCAATCACATTGCCAGCATGCGACCCGAAAAGATCTTCGAGCTGATGGAGAGCGCGCGCGCCGAAGGCATCGCGTTCGAGCCGATGCCGCCGCCGGATGATATCCACCAGTTCTTTGCCGGATGGCTCGCCGAAGGCCGACTGTTCTCGTTCCTCGACTCGTACTGGCAGCGGCGGCACGAGCCGAACGTGCTGTTCGTGCATTACGACGATCTGAAGGCGAACCTCGAATCCGAAGTACGGCGGATCGCGGCGTTTCTCGGCGTCCCGCTGGAAGATCGCCACCTGCCCGGCATCCTCGAGCGCTGTTCGTTCGACTGGATGAAGAAGAACTCCGAGCGCATCGGGGATTTCGGCGACCTGTTCACCGGCGGCGGACAGTCGTTCTTCTTCAAGGGCACCAACGGCCGCTGGCAAGGCGTGCTGACTCCGGACGAGCTCGCGCAGTACGACGAGCGCTCCCGCCAGATGATGCCGCCGGATCTCAAGGAGTGGCTCGACCGCGGATGACGATCGCGCCCTGTCGCAGCTACTGCGAAATCCGCCGCAGTCGCATCATCAGCACGATGACCGACAGAAAGCTCGCCACCACGATCGCTTCCATCAACCCGGCCACGCCGCGACCGCTGCGTTCTCCGAGCCACCACGCAAGCGGCGGCATCACGACGACGTAGGAAAGGATGTGGCTCGCGGTCGGCAGCCAGTTGTCGCCGCGGCCGCGCAGCGCAGCGGCGACGACGACTTGGCCGCCGTCCGGAACGAGCACGAGTGCGGCAACCGGCATCAGCCCGGCGACGACGGCGGCAAGCGCGACGTCGGACGTCAGCGATCCGGCGATGGTCGTCGCGAACGCGAGCAGCACCGCTGCGCAGATCACCATCGCGATCGAATTGACGCCGAGGCCGGCCCAGCCGGCGCGGCCGGCTTCGTGCGCGTCGCGCCGGCCCCACGCTTCGGCAACGAGAACGGCCGTTGCGGTCGCGACACCGAGCGAAATCATGAAGACGACCGCGAGCGTGTTCAGCAGCAGCTGATACGCCGCGACAGAAGACGCGCCGATGCGTCCGGCAATCACCGTAAGCGACGAGAACGCTCCGGCTTCGGCAAGCTGGCTGACGGCTGCGGCGCCGCCGACAGCGAGCAGCGCGCGGTAGCTCGGCGCATGAGGCGCACGTGCCCTGACGCCGTACGTGCGACCGGCCGGTGAAGCGAGGATCCATCCGGCAAGCGCCGTGAACATGAATGCGCGCCCGCCGACCGTCGCCCATGCCGAACCGCGTGCGCCGAGCTCGGGAACGAGCAGAAGATTGAGCGCGAGGTTCACGCCATTGGCGGCCCAGATGACGATCGTCCCCGAGACCGGCCGCTGCACGGCCTCGACGAAGAACGCCGAGCAGACGTACGCGTAATGCAGCGCAACGCTCACGCCGAGAATCTTCGAAACAGCGGCCCCGTGTGCAGCCAGCGCGGGCTCGATTCCGAACGCGACGAGCAGCGGCTCGACGAGCGTCGCAAGCGCAGCGATGCTGACGATGCCGGCTACGAGCGAGATCACCAGGCCTCGTCTCCAGACAGCGCCGGCATCTGTTGGCCGGCCCTCGCCAAGCACGCGCGCTGTGAGTACCTGCACGCCGGTCAGCAGGCCGATTCCGGTGACGAGCAGCACACCGGTCGGTGCCCATCCCAGCGCGAGCGCCGGCAGATCGTCGGGAGCAAGCTGGCCGACGACGACAGTGTCGGCGATTCCCATCCCCATGATGCCGAGGCGCGCGATCGCAACCGGAGCAGCCAGCCGTGCGAGCGAACGAAGCAGAACGGGAAGAGGGCGGGCGTGCATGGGACCCACGCTTCTATTCTCGGTGGCGGACGTTTGCGAAATATCTGCTTCGGAAGAAAGTGCCGATACGGAAGAAGCTGCTCTCGTTCTTTCGTCACCGCGGCGCACAGGTTAGAAGACGCGTCGTTCGGGGGGATCGATGACTACGCTCGTACCGGCTCCACCGCTTCCGAAACGCGTGTTCGCGCCTGACCTGCTCGCCGGTCAGACCGCGCTCGTCACCGGTGCGGCCGGCGGCATCGGCCGTGCGATTGCCGACGGCCTTGCCGACGCCGGAGCTGATCTGTTGCTCGCGGCCCGCAATCTCGAACGTCTCGATGAGGTTGCCGCTTCCATTCGCGAGCGTACCGGGCGGCGCGTCGAGACGGGTCACGTCGACATCCGAAACCGCGAAACCGTTGAAGCACTCGCCGAAACGGCGCGAGGCCTGTTTCCGCGCATCGACATCCTCGTGAACAACGCAGGCGGACAGTTCGCGCAGCCGGCGCGCGATTATCGTCCGAAAGGATGGAACGCCGTCATCGACACGAACCTGACCGGGACGTGGAACATGACGCAGGTCTTCGGTGTCCCGATGCTCGACGGCGACGGCGGATCGATCGTGAACATCATCGCGGTCGTCGGCCGCGGCTTTCCCGGTATCGCGCATACGAGCGCGGCTCGTGCCGGCGTGCTCGAGCTGTCGCGCTCGCTCGCATTCGAGTGGGGACCCAAGGTGCGTATCAACTGCGTGGCGCCCGGTGCCGTTCAGACCGCGGCGTTCGAGAACACCTACCATCCCGAGATCATGAAGCTCTCGGAAGCTACCCCGATTCCGCGCTTCGGCCGCGCGGAGGAAGTCTCGTACGCGGTCACGTTCCTGGCATCGCCGGCGGCGAGCTGGATCACGGGTGAAGTCTTGTTCGTTGCCGGCGGACAGCAGATCTACGGCCGCAACCAGGCGCTGTTCGACGAAGCGCTGGGACGGCCCGGGTGAAAAGCCATCAGCCGACGAGCGGGCAGACCACCGGCGGCCAGCCGATGGAGCTGCGCGCGCTCGACCGCGACGTCTATGCCTGCCTGCAGCCGGATCGCGGCTTCGGATGGAGCAACTCCGGGCTGGTCGCGCGCGGCGGCGGGCTCGTCGTCGATACGTTCTGGGATCTGCCGCGCACGCGCGCGATGCTCGGTCTTTACGCCGGCGTGCATCCGCAGCTTCCGAAGCGCGTCGTCAACACGCATCACAACGGCGACCATTGCTGGGGCAACCAGCTCGTCGAAGGCGCCGAGATCATCGGCCACCGTCGCTGCGCCGAAGCGATGAACGCCGACCTGCCGCCGAAAGTCATGAAGCGTCTCGGCGACGCTGCGAATCCCTTGCCGGGGCTCGAGCGTTTCGCGAAGGCGCTGTCGGCATATGATTTCGACGGCATCACGATCACGCCGCCGACCACGCTGTTCGACGAGAGCTTCTCGTTCGATCTCGACGGCCTCAGCGTCGACGTTCTTTACGTCGGCCCCGCCCACACGGTCGGCGACGCGATCGTGCATCTTCCGGAGCGCGGCATCCTGTTCGGAGGGGATGTGCTGTGGAACGGCTGCACGCCGATCGGCTGGGAAGGGACCTATGCGCAGTGGTACGCCGCGCTCGACCGCATCATCGGGCTCGCTCCGGATATCGTCGTGCCCGGCCACGGCCCGATCACCGATACCGAGGGCGTCAGGCTGCTGCGCCGCTACTTCGAGTTCGTCGAGAGCGAAGCGAAGCGTTTCTTCGAGCTCGGCATCGGCGAATACGAAGCCGCGCAGAAGATCGACCTCGGCCCGTTTGCCGGCTGGACCGAGCCCGAGCGCATCCTGTTCAACCTGCGGCGCGCGTATCGCGAGCTTCGCGGCGAGCCGTTCGACGCGCCGACCGACGTGCTGGAGATGCTGCGCGAGCTCGAGACGCTGGCGGAATTCTACGAGGCTCGCGCGCGCAACGCGCGAACCTGAGCCTCGCGCTCACCGCAAATCCCGACCGCGGATCGCCGAAACGCGCGCCCAAAAGCGCGCCGCCGAAACGTCGTATGGCGAACACGCAAATCAGGATGCTTTCGAGATCGTAACCGGAATCGATTTGTACGCCGGCGTGCGGCTCTTGTCGGCAAAGTCCTCGAGCGAGACCAGCACGTTGGCTTCCGGGAAGTACGCTGCCAGGCAGCGCCGCGGAATCTCGTACGCCACCAGGCGCAGCCCGCGCAGCGAGCGTTCGACTCCCCCCGAGCGGCTGGTCACGTCGACGCGCGCGCCGTTCTCGAGCCCGGCGTCGCGGATGTCTTCGTCGTTCATGAACAGCACGTCGCGTGCGCCTTCGATGCCGCGGTAAAGATCGTCCAGGCCGTAAATCGTCGTGTTGAACTGGTCGTGGCTGCGGATCGTCATCAGCAGGAACTCACCGTCCGCGAGCGTGCGCCGGGTCAGCGGATTGATCGTGAGACGCGCGCGCCCGTCGGCCGTCGCAAAGCGGCGCTCGCGCGCTCCGTTCGGCAATCGGAAGCCTCCGGGCTCCTTGACGCGCTCGTTGAAACGCTCGA
Source organism: Candidatus Limnocylindrales bacterium (assembly GCA_035571835.1). Taxonomy (NCBI): domain Bacteria; kingdom Bacillati; phylum Chloroflexota; class Candidatus Limnocylindria; order Candidatus Limnocylindrales; species Candidatus Limnocylindrales bacterium. The sequence continues at coordinate 89,076 of DATNBU010000034.1, forward strand.
AGCCGGGAACGACGCGCTCGATGCGCTCGCGGATCCGGTCGTAGTCGGTGATGAGATCACTCCACGGCACGCGGCTTCGCCGTCCGAGCGTCGCGCGCGCGAGCTCCGCGACGATCGCCGGCTCGCTGCGAAGGCATTCGGACGCCGGCGCGAGCACGCCTTCGGAGCGATGCACCATGCTCATCGAATCCTCGATCGTCACGTACTGGCGCGCGCCGTCCTGTTCGTCGCGCTCGGTTCGGCCGAGCGTCGGCAGGATGATCGCTTCGCTGCCGGTCACGACGTGCGAGCGGTTGAGCTTGGTCGAGACGTGCACGGTCAGCTCGCATCGTTCCAGCGCTTCGGCGGCGCGAGCCGTATCAGGTGTCGCGGACGCGAAGTTCCCGCCCATGCCGACGAAGACCTTGACGTTACCGGCGAGCATTTCGCCGAGCGCGGCGACCGTATCGAAGCCCGGCCGGCGCGGCGACGTGATGCCGAACTCCGCATCGAGCCGGTCGAGGAACTCCGGCCGAGGATCTTCCGTGATTCCCATCGTACGGTCGCCCTGGACGTTGCTGTGCCCGCGCACCGGGCACACGCCGGCGCCGGGACGGCCGATGTTGCCGCGCAGCAGCAGCAGGTTGGTGATCTCGCGGACGTTGGCAACGGCATGCTGGTGCTGCGTAAGGCCCATCGCCCAGCACGCGATCACGCTCTTCGCGCCGATGTAGACGTCGGCTGCCGCCTTCATCTGCGCACGCGTGATTCCGCTTTCCTCCTCGAGCTCTTCCCAGGAAACCGCGGCGACGTGATCGCGAAGCTCCGCGAGCCCGCTCGAAAATTCGTCCAGGAACGCATGGTCGAGCACGTTGCCCGGCGAAGCCGCTTCGGCCTCGAAAACGTGCTTGATGATTCCCTTGAGGAGCGCGATGTCGCCGCCGATCCGCACCGGAATGTAGAGATCCGAAAGCGACGTGCTGCGGCCGAGCAGCTCGAGCGGCCGCTGCGGATTCGAAAACCGCACCAGGCCCAGCTCACGCAGCGGGTTGATGCTGACGATCTTCGCGCCGCGCTCTTTGGCCTTCTGCAGCGTGACGAGCATCCGCGGATGATTGGTTCCCGGATTCTGCCCGACGATGAAAATCGCATCGGCCTTCATGAAATCGTCGAGACCGACGGTGCCCTTGCCGACGCCGATCACTTCGCCGAGACCGGTGCCGCTCGATTCATGGCACATGTTCGAGCAGTCGGGCAGGTTGTTGGTGCCGAACTCGCGCGCGAAGAGCTGGTAGAGGAATGCCGCTTCGTTGCTGGTCCGGCCGGACGTGTAGAAGACCGCCTGGTCGGGAGACGACAGGCGCGCAAGCTTCTCTCCGATGCGGCGGAACGCTTCTTCCCACGCGATCGGCTGGTACCAGTCGCTGCCGGGCGCCTTGCGCATCGGCTGCGTGAGGCGTCCCTGGGCTTCGAGCCAGCGATTGTCGCGGCTGCGCAGCGACGAGACGGAATGCTCGCGGAAGAAGTCGGCGTCGATTCGCGAAAGGGTCGCTTCGTGCGAGACGGCTTTCGCACCGTTCTCGCAGAACTCCGCGAACGAGCGGTCGCCGGGGTCCACCTCGGGCCACGCGCAGCCCGGACAGGCGAAGCCGCCGTCCTGGTTGATGCGCGCGAGCAGTCTTGCTGTGCGCAGCGGACCGGTTTCGAACGCCGTGCGGCGCAGCGTACGGAACACCGCGCCGAATCCGGCGGCGGCGCGGCTGTCGTCGCTCTTGTCGCTCATGATTCTCCGGAGACGCTCATCGCAGTCTCACTGGACGGCTGCCATTCGGCAGCGCCATGCGACGGCTGCCACGGCAGCCTCATGGAAGAACCCGCCATTCGTGCGAGTACACGTTCATCGCGTCGCCGCGCACGAATCCGATGACGGCAATTCCCGACGCAGCGGCCAGATCGATGGCGAGCGACGACGGCGCCGAAACTGCGGCGACCACCGGAATGCGCGCGGCCAGGGCTTTCTGCACGATCTCGTACGAGACGCGTCCCGATACCATCAGCGCGTGCCCGGACAGCGGCGTGAGGCCGCGCGACGCTGCCCATCCGACGACCTTGTCGACCGCGTTGTGGCGTCCGACGTCTTCGCGCACCACGAGCACCTCGCCCTCGGCATCGAAGAGACCCGCAGCATGCAGCCCGCCGGTGCTGCGGAACGCGTCCTGGAGCTTTGCGAGACTTGCCGGATAGCCGCACACGACCGAAGAGCGGATCGTCGTCCGGTCGTCGTCGAGCGGCGGCGCCGACGACAGCACGTTCTCGATCGTCGCCTTGCCGCAGATGCCGCAGCTGCTGCTCGCATAAAGATTGCGGCGAAGCCGCGCGAGATCCACTTCGACGTGCGCAGCAAGCACGATGCGGATCACGTTGTCCTCGGATTCGGGGTTCGAGACGGTCGAGCAGTGGCGGATCGACAGCACGTCTGCGGGTGACGACACGATCCGCTCGGTCATCGCAAAGCCGAGCGCGAGCTCCTCGTCGTGGCCGGGAGTGCGCATGACGACAGCGAGCGAGGCCGGCCCGAGTTGGATCTCGAGCGGCTCCTCGCATGCAACGACGTCGGCTTGCTCGCGCACGATTCCGCGTTCGATCGTGCGCCGGACGGCAGGCCGCACCTCCGGTGCGAAGGAGCCATCGGGATCGGCGGGGCGGAACGTTGCGGGACTGCGCATTCGATTTCCGCGATCGCGGGGTGGTGGTGCCCGTGAACGCGGCGCGAGACTAGCAGAAACCCGCGTGCGTGGTCAGGCGGCGACCGGTGGGGTGCCGGTCGCCGGGATCGGGCTCAGGAGAAGATGCGCACCAGGATCATGACTTCGCCGACGACCGAGACGGCAAAAGCGATCGTGCGCAGCACCGGAATCCCCGCGATGTAGATCGCGGCGTGCGCGACCCGCCCGACGAAGAAGATCTGCGATCCGAGCGCGGTCGTCGCGTCGGCCTTTCCGGCGACGTGCGCGACAAGGACCAGGATCGTGAACACGGGGAGATTCTCGACCATGTTTGCGTGGGCGCGGCGCCCGCGCTCGACCCAGCCGGGCACGGTAAACGGTGTGTCGCGATTGCCGAAGCCCCATGCCAGTCCGCCCGGCAGTCGCGAGAGGCCGAAAACGCCGACGTTCGGAATCAGTGCGCAGAGCAGGCCCGAATAAACCAGCATCCAGAGATCGACAGTCATGGATTCCTCCGTGTGGACAGTGTCATTCGCGGATGTGCGCGGCCGGCCGCCGCGGCCGACGGGAGCCGCGGCGCACTCATGCGCGTGGTGGAGTGAAGATCACGCGGGACACGGCTGCGTCAACTCCTGCGGGGCGCGGCCGGTGCGGACGCAGATTCGCGAACGGAGACCCGCCGGGAGAAGGTCCCTTCGCAGCAGGCCAAACAATGCAATACGAGGGCTTCCGACACACCGGCGTCAGGGATAATGTCCGCCGACTTTTTCGAGAAGAACAGGGGTTGTGGCGATGAGTGAGGAAAGCGGCCGCATTCAGCGGCCGAGGGTCGAAGCCCTCGACGAAATTCTGGGAGTTCCGCTCAAGGTGCTCGACGACGGCTTCGTACGCGTCGTCGACTACATGGGCGCCGACGAATCGATCGTGCAGGCTGCGCGCGTGTCGTACGGCCGCGGAACGCGCAAGGTCAGCGAAGACCGCGGGCTCGTGCGCTACCTGATGCGCCACTGGCACACGACGCCGTTCGAGATGTGCGAGATCAAGCTCCACGTCCGCGTGCCGATGGACTGCTGGCGGCAGTGGATCAGGCATAGAACAGCGTGCCTCGCGGAGGGGACGGAGATCTACTTTGATCTTCCGGGAGGGATCCGCCGACAGGGCAAACAGCTCTACAAGCTTCGGATCGAGCAACTCTATGAGCGGTTCCAGGCAACACGGAACACGACGCGCCCCGACAAGCAGCGGGATCCATACTTCCGTCGTGATCGCGTGAAGGGGATGCGACTGCGACAAGTCGCAGAGGACAGTCTAAGAATTCAGCACAATCGCGTCGTCGATGTGTTCAAGAACGGCAACAAGCCGGTCTTCGCGATGGTCCTTGCAGATGGGAAGCGCATTGAGGCAACGAGGGATCATCGGTTCCTGTTCGCAGGCGGTTGGTCGACGCTTGCCGAGGCGTGCGGCCTGGAAGAGAGAAAAGGCAACGTGTACTGGAACGAAGGCGAGTACTACCTCTACGTGAATGGCACGCAGGCCGAGGTTCACGAACCGCACAAGGATCGCGCGTGGCTAGACCAGCAGTACAACGAGTTGCAACGTAGTATCGACGATATCGCGCGCGAGTGTGGTGTTTCGTACCATACGATTCGCAAGTGGATCCGCATCTTCCATATCCAGCATGCAAAAGGCGGTCGCTCGAAAAAGCCGTGGAACGCCGGCCGCTCGTATCGGCTCGGACCGCGCACGCTCGATGCGGCGTGGCGAGAATCGAATCAGCGCGCGAGGGCAGGCGAAGCGTCCAACTTCTGGCGTGGTGGGATGTCCTCGGAGAGAGAGAACATCGGGCGGTGGACCACACAGCGGGCGCGATTCATTCATGAACGCAACGCTTGGACCTGTCAGCTCTGCTTCAAGAAGGCGACAGAACCCCACTGCCACCACATCGTCCCGGTCTGGGCCGACCTCAGTCTCGCACGCAACGACGACAATCTGACAACGCTTTGCGCGCCTTGCCACCAGTCGATTCACGGCAAAGAGCTCGACCATGTCGAAGCACTCAAGGGGCCGCCGGTAAAAGATGAGTGGCGTGTGCGGCGACCACGACGATCGATGAAAGTCGAAGTCGCCAAGCTCATGCGGATAGAACGCTTCGAGTATGTGGGGGAGAAAGAAACCTACGACATCGAGGTCGAAGGTCCATTCCACAATTTCATTGCGAACGGGATCGTCACGCACAATTCCGTCAACGAGCTGAGCACGCGCTACTCGATCGCCATCGATGCGACGCAGCGTACGAGCGAAGCAGAATGGCGCGGGCAGTCGTCCGACAACCGGCAGGGCAGCAGCGGGGCGATCGATCCGATCCAGGGAAGGATGCTGAGCGCGCGCGAAGTCGAGTTGCAGGATTTTGCGCGCTCGATCTACCAGGAACGCCTGGAGCTCGGGGTCGCACGCGAGCAGGCGCGCAAGGATCTGCCTCTTTCCACGTACACCGAAGCGTACTGGAAGGTCGATCTGCACAACCTGCTGCATTTCCTGCGGCTGCGCATGGACACGCACGCACAGCAGGAGATCCGCGACTACGCGAACGTCATCGGCGAGCAGATCGTCGCGAAGTGGTGTCCTTTCGCGTGGGAGGCGTTCCTCGACTACCAGTTCCATTCGGTCGGGCTGACGCGTCTCGAGCAGGCGTTGATTCGCGCGGTGTCGAGCGGCGACAACGACGCCGCGCTTGCTGCCGCAAAACAGTTCGGCTGGCTCGAGCGCGGAGAAAAGGGCCTCAAGACGAATCGCGAACGCAGCGAGTGCGAGGCGAAGCTTGCGGATCTTGGCCTTGAGGTGCCTTGGAAGTAGCGCGGACTATGCCAGATGTGGTCTTGCGGCTCGGCCGCCGCGGTGGCAGAAACGAGGAATGGGGCTGACCTACGCAGAGATCGAGCTGAGCAACCCGCGTGAACCCGAGCGCCCGGCGATGCGCGTCGCCGCACTCGCAGATACCGGGGCGAATATGCTCTGCGTTCCGAAACACGTCGCGCTGCAGCTGAATCTCGAGACCACGGAGCACCGCCGCGTAAAGCTTGCAGACGGTCGCATCGCGAGCGTTCCGTACATTGGCCCGATCCAAGTCCGATTTGAGAAGCGCTCCTGCTTTGTCGGTGCATTCCTGATGGGCGACGAGGTCGTGCTCGGTGCAGTCCCGATGGAAGACATGGACCTCGTCGTGTCACCTCAAACCCGCGAAGTCACCTACAACCCGCAGCCCAACCGTCACAGGGTCTGACTAAGCGTCGAGCGACCGCGCGAATTCGCGCAGCGCGCGCACGTACGTCTCGCGATCCGTCGTAAATGCATCGTTGTGCCCGCCGCGAAGCTCGACGAAGCGCTTCGGCTCCGGCGCCGCTTCGAAAAGTGCCCGGCCGTGCGCGAACGGCACGAGGTCGTCGTTCCTGCCGTGCACGACCAGCAGCGGCACCGAAAGGCGGCCGATGCGCGAAAGACTCTCGTAACCGAGCTTCACGAAACGGCCGATTCCGGGCAGCGGAAACGCAGTGGCGACGACGTCGGCGATCGACGTGAACGTCGCCTCCAGCACGAGGCCCGCGCACGGGTGATGATCGACCAGCCACGTCGCGATGCCGCCGCCGAGCGAGCGCCCGACCACGACGATGGTCGACGATGCGATTCCGCGCTCCATCGTCAGGTAACGATACGCGGCGCGCGCATCCATGTAGGTGCCGAACTCGCTCGGCGTCCCTTCGCTGCGGCCGTAGCCCCTGTAGTCGAGGAGCATCGTGTTCCAGCCGACGTCGCGAAACGCGACCGCGACGTCGAGCCAGTGCGAAACGTTTCCGGCGTTGCCGTGAAGAAACAGTGCGGTCCGCGATGCATGCGCGACCGGGAGCCACCAGCCGTGCAGCCCGGTGCCGTCTTCCGATCGCAGGTCGACCTCTTCGTGAGAAAACCCGTACTGAGCCGGCGCCGCAACGAAGCCGCGCGTCGGAAAATAAAGGAAGCGTCTCTGCAGGGTCGCAAGCAGGCCCGACGACGTCTCATCCTCGAACGCCGACTCCGCCGAAGCGGCGCGGGAGTCGCGATGATCGCGCGTGGCCAATGCCGGATCCTTCGCGGATGCCGTCACGCCACCGCGGTCACGATCCAGATCGCGCCCGGCATCTCGACCCCATTGTCCTTCTGATAGTTGACGAGCGACAGGCGCACGTCGCGTGCGACCGCCGAGCGGATGTCCGGCGTCGCGCCCGAAAGCACGCGACCGAGCGGACCCATGTCGAGCACGAACGAAACCGTATCGTCGAGGTCGGACCCGCCGCCCACCGACAGATCGATGTCGAGCCCGCAGATCGCGATGTCGCGGAATCCGGCGCTGTCGAGGATCCCCGCGGTGCGGCTCGCGTCGGCAAATGCGAACGGCCCCGGTGCGTCGGGCGACGGCGGAGCCTCGATCGTGATGTGCTGGAATGCGGCCATCATCGGAACCGACATCCACGGATTCTTGTGAAGCGCCTGCCAGCAGACGAACGCGACGCGGCCGCCGTCGCGCATCGCGCCGTGCAGGTTGGCAAACGCGCGCGGCGGGTCGTCGAAGAACATCACGCCGAAGCGCGAGAACAGCACGTCGAACTTGCGCTCGAACGGGAAGACCTGCGCGTCGGCCTGCTCGAACGAAACGTTGGTCAGGTGCTCGTCGCGCGCCCGGTTGCGGGCGACTTCGAGCATCGGGCCCGAGATGTCGATTCCGGTTACGTGGCCGGAGGGTCCGACGCGGCGTGCGAGCGCGAGCGTGGTCGATCCGCACCCGCAACCAACGTCGAGCACCGATTCTCCGGCGACGAGGGTCGCGGCATCCATCGCCGCGCTGCCGATCGCGTCGAGCTGGCGGTCGAGCATCGCCTGGTAGCGCACCCATTTCGGACCGCCGACATCGTTCCAGTACGAGATCTGATCGACATTGGCGGCTTCCGGTCGGTCCGTCATCTGGGCTGTCTCCTCGCTCCGCATCATCGGGCTCTTCCACGGACTCAAAGCGGAATCCCGGACGCCGGACGCATCGGCTGCGGCTGATGCGCCCCGGGTTTGTCCGGGACTCATGCCGGGGTGTTCGCCCGACGAGTCGGAGCGTAGCGCCGTCTTGTACGAAGACGAAATGTCATTTAGGTTCCGCCGCTGCCGTCGAGGCCCGTCTGCGCACGAAGCGCGTGACTTTTTTCTCCATATCCCGCGAATTCAGCATTTCCATCAGGAGCCCCCCTCATGCCCATGCCGGACGGAATCGGCGTCATCGATCTCATGCTCGAGCTTCCCACGGACGACCGCGGGACCTGGTACGACTTCATGAAGCCGCTGCTCATGGACCACGAAAGCCGCGAGATGTTCAAGATGCCGGCCGAGTACATGTTCAAGTCGATTCCGACCGTGCGCGATTCCGACGACTACATCGGCATCGCGCTCGACGAGATGGACAAGTACGGCATCGAAAAGGCGATGATCAGCGTGCGCTTCGGCAATCCGCTCGGCGCGCGCGCCATCCGCGAGCATCCGACCCGCTTCATTCCGAGCTTTGCGGTCAGCCCGAATCTCGGCATGGAGGGCGTCCGCGAGCTTCGCCGCGCGCACGACGAATTCGGGGTGAAGGCAGCAACGGCATTCCCTGCCGGCTGCGTGCCGCAGGTCCCGATCAACGACAAGAAATTTTTCCCACTCTACGCCGCGTGCATCGACCTCGACATTCCGATCTTCGTCTGCGCCGGCGTGCCCGGTCCGCGCGTTCCGATGATGTGCCAGGACGTGTCGCTGATCGACGAGGTCTGCTGGTTCTTCCCCGAGCTTCGTTTCGTTACGCGTCACGGCTGCGAGCCGTGGACCGACCTGATGGTCAAGCTCATGCTCAAGTACCCGAACCTGTACTACTCGACGAGCGCGTTCGCGCCGCGCCACTACCCGAAGAACATCATCGATTTCGCCAACACGCGCGGAGCCGACAAGGTTCTGTACGCCGGATACTTTCCGATGGGCCTCAGCCTCGAACGGATCTTCGGCGACATGCCGCAGGTGCCGCTGCGCGACAACGTCTGGCCGAAGTTCCTGCGCGAGAACGCGATGCGCGTTCTCAAGCTCTGAAAAACGGGGACAGACACCGATTTCTCAGCGATGCGAAATCGGTGTCTGACCCCGATTTCTCAGGCGACGGCTTTTTCGATGGCTTCGAGGACGATGGCGGGCGTGAGGATCTGCGGGAGCACGATCGGCGCGCGCGATGGGTCACGCGGGTAGACGACGTAGAGCGGCACACCGCTGCGACCGAAATCGGCGAGCGCCCTGGTGATGCGCGGATCGGAGCTGGTCCAGTCGGCTTTCATTGCAACGGCTTTCGCGTCGGTCATGCGCCGCGCGAACTCGTCGCCCGAGAGCGCGACGCGCTCGTTGACCTTGCACGACAGGCACCAGTCGGCCGTGAAGTCGACGAAGACCACCCGTCCTTCGGTGCGATGCTGGACAATGGCGTCCGGATCCCACGGCTGCCAGCGCAGCGTGCCGTCGTCACGACGGATATCGGACGGTGCCTGGCGCCCGGCAGCCGTAGTCGCCGATGCTTCCTCGAATCTCGATGCCACGCGCGGTGAAGCCACCGAGAACATCATCGCGATCGACGCCACCACGCACAGCCCCGTGAGCACGGCGACGAGACGGCGATGCGCGCCGCCCGCGAAGCGCCCACCGATCCAGAGGCCGAGCGAACCGAGCAGAAGCGCGATCAGCAGCCCGAGCACGCCGTCGTTGCCGGTCTGCTGGCCGAAGACCCAGACAAGCCATGCGACCGTCGCGAGCAGCGGAAACGCCATCGCTTCGCGGAATCGCTCCATCCATGCGCCGGGTTTCGGCAGCCGTCGCAGCAGCATCGGCACGCATGCGAGCACAAGGTATGGAAGCGCCATGCCGGCTCCGAGCGCGGTAAAAACGAGGAACGTCTTCAAAGGCGGCTGCACCAGCGCGTAGCCGATGGCCGTTCCCATGAACGGTGCCGAACATGGCGTGGCAAGGACGGTCGCGAGCACGCCGCTCAGAAACGAACCGTGGTAGCCGGACGCCGAATCCAGGCGTCCGGCCGCACCGGGCACCGACGAGCCAAGCTCGAAGACGCCGAACAGATTGAGCGCCATTGCGAGCAGCAGCGCGGCCAGCAGCGCAACGAACAGCGGCTGCTGGAGCTGAAAGCCCCACCCGAGCGAATCGCCGGCCATGCGCAGCACGATCAGCACGGCGGCCAGAATCCAGAACGAAGCGAGCACGCCCGCAGCAAATGCGTATCCGTGCCGGCGTACGCTCGGCCGGTCGTGATGGGCAATGTGCACGAAGCCGAGAATCTTGAGCGACAGGACCGGGAACACGCACGGCATCAGGTTGAGGATCAGGCCGCCGGCAAGCGCGAGCACGATCGCGGCCCAAAACGTTATGCCGCCGGCGTGAGCCGCACGTGACGATTGGGCCGTACGTTTGTCCGGTGCCTTTGCAGCCACCGCGCCCTGCGAAGGAGCCTTCGCTGCGCCCGCAGGCGGCGACTCGACCGCCTTGTGCGCGTTGATGCGAAGCGCGCGGAACGGCGCCGGCGCATCCGCCGCGGCATCGGCGACGACGACCAGCTGGAGCAGCTCGGGCAGCGGCTCGCGACGTTCGTCTCTGGCGACGTCGATCGTGAATCCGGAATCGGTCGCCCGCACCGACGGCGGCGCGGACGCATCGATGACGCCGGGATCGATCGCAAAAACCTGCACGGCCGTCGCGACCGGCCTTGCTTGCGCCGGAGCGATCACGTCGACATGGACCTGGTCTGCGGTCTCGCGAACGCTCGCCGACCAGTCGACGGCCATTTTCGGGAGCTCCGAGCGGGCTTTGGCGAATGCAGCCTGCCAGCCGGGATCGATCTGAGGGGCACCCGAATCCACACGAAGGTGGACCTTGAGGTCCGCCTTGCCGGGCACGCACGCGTCCGCTCGGCAGGCGAGCCAGCGGGCCGCTGCGACAATTTCCACATCCGAGCCGGGCTGCAGCGTCGACGGTGCGTCGAGATTTGTCAGCAGCAGCGCGTCACGCTCGTAACCGTACGTTACGAATGGAGGATCTCCGAGCCGGACCGGGTGCGGCCACATCAGCTCACCGGCATGGAAACCGGGCGGAAGCGTCCACTCGATCCTGGTCGGAAGGCCGCTGTCGCCCGAGTTCTGCCAGTACGTATGCCAGCCTTCCGCGGGGCGCAGTGACAGACCGAGCGTGAACATTCCGCCGGGACGGATGGTTCGCTGCTCGCTCGCGAGCTCGGCGGTGACATTGCCGGAGCTGACCGGTTCGGCTTGTGCGACGCGCGCGAGGGCGATGGATACGCCGGTAACTGTCAGCAGCGTAAGCAGGAGCGCGACGCCGTGCGGCGCTCGTCGCATTGCCGGGCGCGCACCGGTGGCGCGTCGAGGGGGCCGATCGGGCTCAGGCATCAACATCGGGAGGGATTCGATTAGCACCGGACCAAGGCGCTCGCGAGTTGGCCTTCGGCGGATTTCCGGGAAGGCTCTTCCAAGGGCATGGACCATCCCTTAGGTTGACGCTGCTCTCCCCCGGAGGTTTCGCACTTTGTGCGAACCGCACGTTTTCTTTCGTGGCAGGCATTCGAGCGGCGATGTTTCGAGGTTTGGATGGTCGACATTCCTGACGACTACCAGGATGCACTGAGCCAGGCCGGCGTCGCGACGCTGACCGCGCTCGGTGCCATGGAAGCCGCCGCGCGCTACCTTCATCCGCCCGAGGTTCCGCAGCTGCGCAAGGCGCTCTCGCCCCACTACAAGGAGCTCGAGCGCGCGCTGTCGATCTACGCTGCGTCATCGCCGCCGGCTCCGCTTGCGGCATTTCACGCCCGCTTCCGCGAGGGTGCCGAGCTTACGCGACGCTCGCTCGAGATGTTCCTCGCGGATTCCCTCCCGCAGGAAGCGATCTTCAAGATGCTGTCGAGCCTGCGCACGTTCTGCCGCGCGCTCGAAGCGCTCTATGGGCTGCACCGCTTTCCGCCGCTGTCGCGTTACTTCGTCGAGGCTCCCTTTCACGACCGGCTCGCGGACCTGGAAACCGATCCTCCGGAGGGCGTGAGCGTCGGGCTTCACCACAGCGGCGGCGAGCGCGGGGCCGACGGGCGCGGCGGATTCTGCCTGTACGTTCCCGAGCGCTACGACGGCAGCGAAGCCTGGCCGCTCGTCGTTGCGCTGCACGGAGGCTCGGGAAGCGGACGCGATTTCCTGTGGAGCTGGCTGCGCGAAGCGAGGGGACGAGGTTTCCTGCTGGCCGCGCCAACATCGCAGGGGCCCACGTGGTCGCTGATGGGCCCCGATCTCGATTCGCGCTCGCTGCGCGCGATGGTCGCGTACATCTCGTCGCGCTGGCGCGTCGATCGCTCGCACGTGCTGCTGACGGGAATTTCCGACGGCGCCACCTACACGCTGCTCGAGGGGCTCGGCGAGGATTCGCCGTTTACGCATCTCGCTCCGGTCTCCGGCGTGCTGCATCCGGCCAACATGATGGGCGGCAACCTGGCGCGGGCCGAGGGGCGCAAGATCTGGCTCGTGCACGGCCGCCTCGACTGGATGTTCCCGGTCGAAACCGCCGAGATGGCGGCCGACGAGCTGCGCTCGGCAGGCGCAGACCTCACGCTGAGGATCATCGACGACCTGTCGCACACGTATCCGCGCGAAGAGAACGATCGCATCCTGACGTGGCTCGATCCTCGCCTGTCGCTGCCGGTCCAACACGCCGACGCCCCGCGCGAGGCTCTCCGCAATCCGGGTTGAGCATCGAACGGATCCGGTTCATTCAGGAAAAAGAAATCCTGCGGACTTTGGGAGATTGCGGCGAGCCATGGCGATCCGGCCGGTACTGACGATAGGAAATCCCCTGCTGCGCCTCGTTGCACGCGACGTGACCGGGGACGAAATGCGCTCCGAAGCGTTCGGTCAGCTGATCGGCGACATGATCGAGACGATGCATCACGAGCAGGGCATCGGCATCGCGGCGCCGCAGATCGGCGAGTCGCTCGCGGTCGCCGTGATCGAAATCGACGAGGAGTCCGTGCGCTATCCCGGGCAGGAGCCGTTCGGGCAGCGCGTCTTCGTCAATCCGAAGATCACGGTGCTCGATGCAGAGGAGCAGGGGTTCTGGGAAGGATGCCTGTCGGTTCCGAATCTACGCGGTTTCGTCGAGCGGCCGCGGCGGATCCGGGTCGACTATCTCGACCTCGACGGCACGCCGCGCGCGATCGAAGCCGACGGATTCCTCGCAACGGTCTTCCAGCACGAGCTCGACCATCTTGCCGGCGTGCTCTACGTGGACCGCATCCGCGACATGAAAAAGCTCGCGACTCTCGAAGACTACGCACGCTACTGGCGCGACGTCCCCGGCGAAGAGCACCTTCCGGACTGAAAAACCGTGAAATCGGGGACAGACACCGATTTAGCGAAATCAGTGTCTGTCCCCGATTTTCAGAAAACGGTGTCTGACCCGATTTTCGTTTCCCGGATTCAGATTCCAGTCGTCGTCTGATCGGCTACGGACAGTCGAGCGTAGTCGGCAGGCTTGCGCAGGTGCGGAGGATCTTCAGCGCATCGGTCGTGTTGACGCGGCCGTTCGAATCGACGTCGCACGTGCACAGCTCGCAAACCCTGAGACCGAGCGCACCCTGCAGCACGAAGCTCGCATTGACGACGCATCGGTCGTTGCTGAACGGATGCCCACAGGTGCGGCACGCATCTGCCGCTTCGTCGCACGTATCGCTGCACGCGTCCGTCTGCGGGCAGGTCGGGCTGCCGATGCACGCGCTGTCGACGCAGCGGTCGGCGGTGGTACAGAACAACCCGTCGTCGCACTCGTCGGTGTTCGGTGCGGCCGTGCAGGTGCCGCTGCCGTCGCAGACGTCGTCGGTACACGGATTGTCGTCGACATGGCACGGAGCTCCGGCCGGCAGATTGCACGAATCGGCAGCTTCGTCGCACCTTGCCGAGCAGGTCGGGTTCCCGGTGCATGGATCACCGGTGTGGCCGCAGGTGCCGCCGCCGCACGTATCGGTGCCGTTGCAGAACGATCCGTCATCGCACGGCGCGGTGTTGTTGGTATGTGCGCAGATTCCCGCGCCGTTGCAGAAGTCGTCGGTGCAGACGTTGGAGTCGCCGGAGCACGGAGTCGACGAGCTCGCCAGTTGATCCGCGGGGCAGGTCGCGGCGCCACTACAGACTTCGGCAACGTCGCAGTCGCCGGCGGCGGGGCGACACGTCGTGGCGCTCGAAGCAAAGCCGTCGGCGGGACACGAAGCGGAAGCGCCGCTGCAGGTTTCGGCCACGTCGCAGACCCCGGCGGATGCGCGACACGTATTTCCCGACGTGAACGAGTCGGCCGGGCAGCTCGTGGACGAGCCGGTGCAGCTCTCCGCGGTGTCGCAGACGCCGGCAGAAGCCCGGCAGACCGTAGCCGCGCTCGCGAAGCAGTTGCCGGCGGATTCGTTGCACGTGCTTCCGCAGATTCCGCCGCCGGCGCACGGGTTGCCCGAATGCACGCTGCACGTACCGCCCGCGCATGTGTCGGTGCCGTTGCAGAACACTCCGTCGTCACAGACGTTGCCGTCGCCGCCGTTGCAGGTGTTGGTGTCCTCGTTGCAGGATCCTGCGCACGGTCCGGTACCGCTGCCGCACGGATCGCCGGGGTGAACCGAGCACGATCCTTCCGAGCACGTGTCGGCGCCGTTGCAGAAGGTTCCGTCGTCGCACGGCGCAGTGTTGTTCGTATGCGCGCAGGTTCCGCGGCCGTCGCAGAGGTCGTCGGTGCAGACATTTTCGTCGGTCGAGCACGGAGTCGAATTGTTCGCCTGCGCGTCGGCGGGACACGAGGCTGAGCCGCTGCAGACTTCGGCGGCATCGCACTCGCCCGCCGCGGCGCGGCAGACAACCGATCCTGAGGCGAAACCGTCGGCCGGGCACGAGGCGGAGGCGCCGTTGCAGGTTTCGGCCACGTCGCAGATTCCCGATGCCGACCGGCAGGTGTTTCCCGACGAGAATGCGTTGGCAGGACAGGTCGCCGACGTGCCGGTGCAGTTTTCCACCGCGTCGCAGATGCCTGCAGAAGAACGGCAGACCGTGGTCGCGCTTGCGAAGCAGTTGTCGGCGGCTTCATTGCAGGAGCTTCCGCAGATTCCGCCGCCAGTGCACGGGTCGCCGGAGTGCACGCTGCAGGTACCGCCTGCGCACGTATCGGGGCCATTGCAGAACGTTCCATCGTTGCAGGGAGCGGTGTTGTTCGGGTGTGCACAGGTTCCGCTGCCGTTGCAGAGGTCGTTGGTGCACGCATTGCCGTCGCTCGT
>DATNBU010000035.1 GCA_035571835.1 Candidatus Limnocylindrales bacterium
CCTCCGCCGTAGGACGTGCTGCCGCGACTCGAAGCGCCGCGCTGGCTGGCTGCGCGATCGAACGACGAGCTGCCGGAACGATTGTATGCACCGCCGCCGGCGCCGCCGCGCGAACCCTGCGACACGCTGCCGCGTCCCGAGGAGCTGCCTCCGCGACTGCCGGCACCCGACGCACGGTTGCTCGCGCCCGCGCCGCCGCGATTGCCGGCACCGCTGCTCATGCGGTCACTCGCACCGCCGCGATTTCCCGCGCCGCCGCTCATCCGATCGCCGGCGACGCCGCCAGCGCCGCGACCGCCCGCACCGCCGCGATTGCCGGACATGCGATCGCTCGCACTGCCGCGGCCCTGCGTCGGAGAAGATCCGAGACGGCCTCCCTTCGAATCGGCAAAGCCGCGCGCCTGATCGCGCGAGACGCGGTTCTGACCGCTCTTCGCTCCGAACTGCTGCGCAGTCTTCGAGTCGCGATAGTTCGCGCCCTTGCGATGCTCGGGATTGTGGTTCCAGCGACCGCCCCCGGTGTTGTTGTTGCCACGGCCGCCGTTGATGTCGGTGCGGTTGTTGAAGTTGTTGAAGTTGTTGTTGTTGATGTTGATGTTGTTGTTGCCGCCGTGCCAGTCGCCGCCGCCGTGCCAGCCGTTGTTCCAGTCGCAGTCGCCCCAGATCGCTGCACCGACAGCCATTCCGGCGCCGAACGCGAGCAACCCGTATCCGGGCGGCGCATACATCGCCGGATAGTACGGCGCCGGATACGCCCACGACGAGCCGTAGACGACCTGCGGTGAGTACTGCGGAACGTAGATCACTTCCGGGCTCGCCGGTTCGACGATGATGACCTGCGTGCCCTGCTCTTCCTTGACGACGACCTGCTGCTGCTCGGTCGTCTTCAGGTTGCCGGCCTCGTACGCCTTCGAACGCATCTTCTGGACCGTGTC
The DNA here is from genome assembly GCA_035571835.1 of Candidatus Limnocylindrales bacterium. Lineage (NCBI taxonomy): Bacteria > Bacillati > Chloroflexota > Candidatus Limnocylindria > Candidatus Limnocylindrales > Candidatus Limnocylindrales bacterium. The sequence continues at coordinate 936 of DATNBU010000035.1, forward strand.
GAGTACTTCGCTCTGCTGCGCGAGGAACGCGTCGCCGAGGTCCTGCGTCCAGTCGAGATTGTCGCTCATCCTGTGAACGACGTCGGGAACGGCGCACAGGCCTTTGACGCTCGGATCCCACGCCTGCTCTTTCAGCGCGGCATCGAGCTTGTCGCCTTTGAGTCCTGGATTCTTCTTCAGCCAGCGGCTCGCCTCGACGATCTCGAGCGGATACGTCGACGCCATCAGGATCTGGGCCATCAGCGGATCCGGATACAGCGCGATCGGCGCGACGAGCTGTTCGAGCTGTGCTGCGCTGAACGGTTTTGCCGCCGGCGGATCGGCCGCACCGGCGCGGCCGGCGGCGAGAACGATCGCCGCCGCGACCATCATGGAAGAAACGATTCCCTTGCGCTTCATATGTTCTCCTTGCTCGAACCTTTCTCGATTCGGTCGGGAAGCTCTCACTTCACGTCGTAGCCGCGGCCGATCAGGCACGAGCGGAATGCTGCGTCCGTTGCCTGATTCTGGCTGGCCTGCTGCTGCTGCGCCGCTTGTGCATTCCCGCGACGCTGCTGGCCCGCGCCGACGACGGCACCCACCGCCGCGCCCTTGCGTGCCTGGTCCTGGCGATACTCCTGCTTTACGCCGTCGGGAGCGCGGTCGTAGGCGGACCCGCCGTTGCGATCGGCAGCGATGCCGCCGACGGCCGCGCCGCGCGCCGCTCCCCGCACTGCACCACCGCGCTGCGGAGCCGCTGCGGGCGGCGGCGCAGACGCAGCCGACTGCTGCGAGATCGTCGTGCATTCGGACTTGTCGACGTTCATCTGATCTGCCGACTGTCCTTTCATCGGCGTGACCGTGACCGTCTGGGCGTGCGCGGAATACGCGGACATGACGATGGTCGTGAATATGGTGGAAGCAATTGCGGTGTGGATCGACTTCATGGTCCCTCCTCGTCTCTTCAGGGCAGATCGCCTGCTGCATTCGTCGCACCGGAATCTATTCGTGACAAGCCCCACGGTGCAATTTCCCCGGGGATGCCGTCCGACCTGCGTTGAGTAACGGGATTCACGCGGATACACGTCGGCCGGATGCTGTCGTTCGTCCGCAGAAATCTGGATCCGGCCGCCCGGCTCGGCGAGATTCTCTTTGGCCTCGTGATGGCGCTCGGCTTTACCGGCTCGGTCCGCCTCGGCCTCGAGGAAGCGGACAACCGCGAGCTGTTCGTCGCGATCCTCGGCTGCAACCTCGCCTGGGCGATCGTCGACGGCGTCATGTACGTGCTTGGCGAGCTTTTCGAGCGTGGCCGGCTTTCGAAGCTGGCACGCGAGCTTCACCGGCGCCCCGACGACGAAGCGCTGGCACTCGTCGCCGGCGAGCTCGATGAGCGGCTGCCGATCGTTCAGCACGCGCCCGGCCGCGAGTCGTTCGAACGGTGGCTGCTCGACGTGATCCGCCGCAGCGAACCCGTCCACGGCGGAATCCTGCGCGAGGACCTGGCCGGAGGGGCCGCGGTTTCCATCGTGATCCTGATGGCGACGTTCCCGCTGCTCGTGCCGTTTCTGGTCGTAGCGGATCCGAACCTCGCCGTGCGGGCTTCCAACGCGATCGCACTGACGTTGCTGTTCGTACTCGGCGCACGCTGGGGACAGTTCATCGGCGGGAACCCGATCCGCATCGGATCATCGCTCACGGCCGTCGGCGTCGTGCTCGTACTGATCACGATCGCGCTCGGAGGCTGAGCTCAGACTGCGAATCCCTTTCGAGCGCGATGCTCGCGCACGATGCGCCGGACAGCCGTCGCGCGATGTTTCGCTTTCGTGACCGCGCGCACCAGCGCGACCGCTTCGGCCGGATCGTCCGTGGCCGTGTAGAGCGACAGATCGCTGCGCGAGATTGTCCCGTGCCCGAGCATCGCGTTGTGCATGAACTCGCGAAGATGGCTCCAGAAGTCGATACCCATGACGACCACCGGCAGCAGCCGCGATTTGCTGGTCTGCATGAGCGTCAGCGCTTCGAAGATTTCGTCGAGCGTTCCGAGGCCGCCAGGCAGAAGAATGATCGCGTTCGAAGCCTTGCGGAGCATGTGCTTGCGGACGTGGAAGTATTTGAACTCCATGAACGCATCGACGTAGCGGTTCGGTTTCTGCTCGAACGGCAGCGTGATGTTGCAGCCGATGCTGCGCCCTTTGGCCTGCCTGGCGCCGCGATTGGCCGCTTCCATCAGGCCCGGACCGCCGCCGGTGATCACGCCGTAACCTGCGCGGGCGAATGCGAAGCCGGTGTCGCGTGCGAGGCGATAGTACTTGTGCCGGGGCGGGATGCGCGCCGAGCCGAACATTGTCACGGCCGGCTCGACGCTCTGGAGAAACTCCATCCCGCGAAGCGTCTCCTGGAAAATCTCCACCGCCATCAGCATGTCGTCGGCGGCGAGCGCGTGGGCACGGGGGCTTTCGGTTTTTCTCATGAGCTTCCGGTTCTGGCACGCGAGCAGAGATGGAGCCAGTTCGAATTGCGCGATGAACGGCGCTCGGAAAAAGAAGTCATGCCGGTGCCGGAGATCGCTCTCTGCCGGCACCGGCATTCGAATCAGAACTTGTAGCGAAGACCGAGCGCGACGGTGATCAGATCCATGTTGTTCGCGTCGCCGAACGGCAGCACATAGGCCACCTCCGGTCCCATCGCGATGTGCTCGGTGATGCAGGCATCCATGCCGAGGCCGAAGCGCGTCACGAGATCGTTCCCGGGTCCGCTCCTGTCGACCACGTTGTGGCCGTTGATATCGATGTAACCGACACCAGCGAGAACGTACGGCTGCCAGCGTCCCGTCAGGATGTACCCCTTGACGTTGAGCGTAGCCTGCCAGCCGTCGTAGTGATCAGTCGTGTGCGTGTTGCCGAGACGTCGGGCTTGGCCGTCGTTGTCGAACTCGAGGAAATGGTCGTACAGCGCTTCGATCGCGACGTTCGGATGAACGCGGTAGCCGGCGCGCACATGAAAGCCGCTGCTGTTGCCCACGTTTCCCGGGCCGTGATTGTCGAAGTTCTGGATCGCGTAGTTGCCGCCGACGCCGAGGTACGGACCGACTCGCGCGTAGTCGTTCTCCTCTTCGTAGTGCATGGCGGCTGCCGACGCCGCCCGCGGCGATTCCTCGACCTGTTCGGTTTCGCCGTATGCGCCGGCACGTGCACGGGTTGCGCTTCCGATCAGCGCAACGGCGCCGACGAGCAATACAAGATTACGTCTCATGATGGATCTCTCCTTGCTGTTTGCCGGGATGCGCCGACTGTCGAAGCGCCCCCGGTTCCTGAAGCCTGCAGCTGCGCGCAGGCTGACCGCCCCTCTTCCACTGACCGCAACGATATTCGCCATGATTGCGGGCCGCGTTCAAATTACGCGGCGCAAGAAGTGCATCACATCAGTGATCGAGGCGTGACAGCGGGGCTTATGCTGTGATGATCGTTTTGTGCGATCTGCGATATTGGAATGACCGGCATGACCTTACGGTCACCGGCCCATTTCCGACAACCTGGCGGCTACGGTTCGGCGACGCAGACGTAGTGGCACGTGTCGCAGATCTGTCCGTCTTCGCAGTCGGTGTTCTCGATGCATTCCACACACAGAGAACCCGTGCAGCGGTAACTGTCGGGGAACCCGCTGTCGACGCAGTCCTCGTCGTCGCCGAAGCACTGGTCGACGTAGGTGCAGCCGCACGCAAGCTCGGCGGGCAGGCCCACGGCGAAGCGAAGCAGAAGAAGCGCGTCGGCCGCAGTTTCCTCGTCATCACGGTTGGCGTCGCAGTGCATGTCTTTCCTGCACGTGTCGACCGAGTCCTGAAGCGCGCTTAGCGCATCGACGGTCGTGACCTTGTGATCCCCGCTGCGGTCGCAATCGAAGTTTTCGTCGGCGAGGGCAGTGCCGACGATCAGAAAAAGAACGAGAATCGCCGTGGCGAAGTTCATGACAAGCTCCTTGAACCGGCAGGAATGACATGGCAGCCGAATCCTTGTCGTCGTGGCTCTGCCGCCATTCAACGACCATGGCGATGAGTCGTTGGGCGATGCCGCAGGATCCTACTCTATCGCCGTCCTCGAGGTGAGCCGACTTTATTGTCACTGCGAGGGCGTTCACCCGTAAACCGGTGGTCCTGCGGTCCGGGAAGAGTCGCGGGAAATTCCGGGGGCGAACCGCATCGACATAGGCCTGGATTGCATGGTAGTCGGTCGAAATGCGACCCTTGTCCGCTCTGACCCGGAGTTTCCGTCAATCGACGATGATCGCCGCAGTCTGCGTCTGCGCTCTACCCGTCCCGGCGCACTCCGATCCGACCATCGTGGATGGACCCGAGCGACGGTCCGCAGCGGCGGTCGATCTGTTGCCCCGCCATGAAGTAACCGTCTGCAGCGGGATCACGATCTCGGCCTCGACCGTACGAGACGGACAAGCGGCCGACCTATCGTCATCTGTCTCGGCGGCCGTCCTGCCAAATGCGTCGACCGCCCAGCGGCTGCCGACGATTGCGATGGAGGCACATGAGTCAGGCCTTCCCTCGGAGAACCGGTCGGAGTCGCGGACGACGACGTCGCAGGATGGAGTCACGTCGAGCACGAGCTATGCCGATGCCATAGGCGACGTTCTCGTCTCGATGCGCGATCCATCCGGTGACGCCGTCGGTGTGCCGTTTGTCGCCAACCAGAGCGCGGCCGCGTTCTACTACGGAAATGCCATCTCGGTGACGTGCGCGAGTCACGGCAACTTCGTGGCGACGTGGCTCCAGTCCGAAAGCGGTTGCGCCATGGCCCGCTCCTTCGACCAGTACGGGCGTGCGCTCGGCGAGGAAGCGACACTTCACTGTCCGGAGAGCCTGACCAATACGATCGTCGAGGGCGCCCGTGGCGGCGATCGCGAGACGTGGCTCGTGGTGGCCGAGGGAGACGTCGCCGGCGTTCTACGATTCGACGCGAGCACCAGCAGCGTGGTGGCGAACACGTACCGGAGCATCCCCGGGACGAGCTACGGCTGGCCCGTCATCGGAGCGCACGGAGACACCGCCGTCATCGCATGGGAGAACCGCGGCGTATGGGCCTCGATGGTTTCGCCGGACGGCGTCACCGACCTCACACGGATCGATGTCTATCCGTTCGGACAGAAATGGCGCATCGATGTCCAGCCGCTCTCCGGAAGCTTCCTCGTCAGCTGGCACAGCGATGAACAAGGTGGACGCGTGGGGCGCGAGGTTTCCCGCGTCCCGCTCGACGTGCCGAGCAGCACTCCGACGACGACTCTCCCGATGGACGACGAGATCGAGTTCGGCGAGCCCATCGTCCTCGATCGCCGGGACGACAAGACGTGGATCGAACAAGGCGGGCGGCACGATCTCGCCACCGATCACAGATCCGTCTGGCTGACGACATGGCGACGCAGCGACATCATTGCGGGACACGGCAATTTTCCTCTGGACGGAGTTGCCCACTCCTCGAACAACGGCCGTTCCTGGAGCGAGGAGCCCGTTCGCGACTCCGAAGATTTGTGGGGTTGGTGGGATACGCTTGCTGCCGCCGACGGAGCCGGGTCTTGGCTGCAGGTCTGGAATGGCTGGGCGTCATCTCCTACCGGGGACGATGCGCTGTGGATGTCGCGCTCGACCAACGATGCACGCAGCTGGGAAGCACCGCGCATCCTCGACGCGCCGCCCGCGACCGACAGTGACTATCACGGGCATGTCATCTTCTCGGTCGTGAGTCCGAGCCCAAAGACATGGATCGTTCCGCTCCTTCGAACGACGAACTCCAATGGCGGTGACACGACCGACAGCGCTTTTGTGGTGTATCGATCGCAGGACGATGCGGCGAGCTGGCAGAAAATCGCTTCCATCGAGGCCGGACCCGCGGGCTACGCCGTGAGCGGCAGCGCAGCGGCCGCAGCCGACGGCAAAAGTTTCGTCGTATGGACGCAGGGCGGCGATCTTCGACTTGCAACCTCGCCGGACGGCGGTCGCACATGGGCAACGCCCCATCGTCTTCATTCCGACCGCGGGGTGAGTTATGGCGCCGTCAAAGACGTGCACGCGGCAATGACTCCCGACGGAGTCGCGGTCGTCGTATGGCAGGCGACCGGTCTTTTCGGCGCCGATGCCGACATCGCCTTTTGCCGCAGCAAGGATGGCGGCCAGACGTGGAGCCGGCCGGCGCCGCTCGCGGACTACGCCGGATACGACGAAGACGCGGACGGCGAACCGAGCATTGCCGTCGATGCCAACGGGTATTGGGCCGCCGCGTGGGTCACGCATTTCGATCGCGGCGGAGCGTGGGGGCTGGATGCCGACGTCGTCGTTTCCGAATCATCCGACGGCTCGCACTGGTCGCCAGCACGCCGCATGCGCCCGGATTCGGCCGGTGAGAACATCCTGGACATTCGTCCGCGAATTGCGGTCGCGGCGCCTGGTGTCTGGGGCGTGCTGTGGGTGCGAAAAACCCATCCGGAAACCGGCAGCTATGACAGCACCGGATGGGGCGACTACGACGAGTTGCTGTTCACGCGCTGGAACGAGAATTGTGGCAACGGTCGTATCGACGACGGCGAAGACTGCGACGATGGCAACACGATCGACGGCGATGCGTGCGACAGCGATTGCCGGCCGCCTTCGTGCGGCAACGGCATCGTCGACAGCGACGAAGAGTGCGACGACGCGAACGACATCGACGCCGATGCCTGTCTCGGCACATGCCGCCGCGCGCGATGCGGAGACGGCGTTCTGTGGAAGGCCAACGAGGGGTGCGACGACGGCAATCGCAATACACACGATGCGTGCACCAATAAGTGCAATCTCGCGCGCTGTGGCGACGGCATCGTTGAGACCGGAGCCGAAGAGTGCGACGACGACAACGCACGCTGGACGGACGGCTGCCTGCCCGTGTGCCTCAAGGCACGCTGCGGCGACGGGATTCTCGAGACGGGCGTCGAGGATTGCGACGACGGAAACGACGATGACACCGATTCGTGCACGAGCGACTGTACGTTCGGCCACGGATGCGTGAACCCGCTGCAGCGAACCGTAACGCAGGCACTCGGCGTTCTGGATTTCGCGATGGAGAAGTTGCCGATCTGCCCGATCGACGATTGCGATGCCAACTCCGATGGCAACGTCACCAGCACGGATGCGCTGGACGTCTTGCGTAACGCCGTCGGCCTCGCCGAGTCGGCGTGTGTTCCTTCGTACAGCTGGTTCGCGATACGGCTGCAGTCACCTGTCTCGCTGGGCGCGCTGCAGGTTCGCGTCGACTACGACGGAGCGTTCGATCGAGTGGCGCGCAACGTCTTCGGCGCGCCCGACTGTTCCACGCCGCTCGAGAACGGCCTGCTGGCGGCGAACGACCTGGCGGGAGTGAGCGTCGATATCGGCCTGATCGCGACGACACCGTTTGCGGGACCTCGCGATCTCGTGTTGTGCCGAATCGAGAGCGATTTCGGAATCCACGGCGATCTCGGCGTGACGATCGAGGATGCCTCGACAAGCGACGGCGACGCGATCGATCCTCCGCCGGTTGTGATCGCGGTTCCACGCTGAGCATGCGCTTGTCGGCACGACGGTCCTAATCGACAGGGCGCTGGACGAGTTCCGGGCCGGGGTCTGCTCGCTAATTTTTGCACACGAGTGCGCGAGAATGAGATACGCTTGGCGCGCCTCACGACACGCTGGGGAACAGCCCGCTCGCTCAAAACCCGAGTAATGCCAGCAAGATAGGGGCCGCAGACCGCCAACAACCGACTGAACTCAAAACCGCGTTTCACGCGCCAAAAACGACAAAACTCCTCGGCGGTTCTCCTGTCGCGAAGATGTTTCTCGCTTTGCTGGGTGCCTGCGACGCGCGGGGAACGTGACGATTTCCGCTAGCGTCACAGCCGGTCGAGCAACATGATGCGGCATCGTCTTTCTGCAAGGGGATCCGTCACTTGAAAAAACCTCTCATCGTCCTGGCTTCGGGACTAGTCGTGCTCGTCGCTACGGCCGGCTCTGCTCAAATGGAGCCGGAAGCAAAGTCGTGCCGCCACAGCGTCATCAAGGCCGCAGAGCGATATGCGGATTCGCTGGTCGATACGGTCGCCGATTGTCTCGAGCAGCGTGTGAAGGGGAACCTCGCCTCGGGGACGGACTGTAGCGATCCAGCCCAAGCCGCGGCAGCGACCGGCACGGACTTGTCGCTCACAAACGCATTCGCAGATAGCCGGTTGTCGGGTGCGTGCGAATCGGTCGCTCCGTTCGACGCATATTACACCTCGTGCCCCGCGCCTTGCGACGGTATCGCGGTATCCGACTGGACGTCAGTGGGCGAATGCATGTCATGCATCGTTGCGTCGCACGTCGGATCGTTTGCCGATGCTGCGCTTGGCAGCGCGAGCGTTCCGCTCAACGAGCAGGAGGCGAACTGCGCGCTTTCGATGTATGCGACGGCCAGGGAAATGGTTTCGGCCGTTCTCCAAGCTCATCGCCGCTGCCAACAGCGGGCTGCGACCCCGAACGCCTGCCTCGAGCTTCCCAAATCCACCCGCGCAAAGCTGATGAAGGCTAGGCGCAAGATCTGGGACAACGTCAGCCCGGCATGCGATACCGCAAACTTCGCGGCTCTCGGGACGTGCGCCACCGGCCTTTCAGACTCGGGCTGCGTGTCGGCGTCCGCTGAGCGCTACGGTGCCCTGCTTGCCTACGACGGTGCCCGCATGCTCGGCGCGGTGCCGAATGATTCTCCGCTGACGACCTTGACCGACATCGGCACGACTGACGACAACACATGCGGCATCCGAAGCGACGGTACAGTCGCATGCTGGGGCGCCAACATGTTCGCAGAATCTACGCCACCTCCCGGCACTTTCTCGAAGCTCTCAGTTGGTGGCGCAAACGTTTGTGGCCTCCGGCCTGACGGCTCGCTCGATTGCTGGGGTGCCAGAAATCTCAGCTCCGCACCGTCCGGCACGTTCGTACAGGTCTCGGTGGGGTACTTGAATAGCTGCGGTGTCCGTACGGATGGAAGCATCCAGTGCTGGGGTAACAACGAATACGGTCAAGGGAACGCTGCGTTGGGAACGTTCACACAAGTCGGCGCCAGCCAGTCTTTCAGCTGCGGTCTTCGTTCCGACCAGACGATTGCGTGCTGGGGTGGACGAAACGGCCCGGTGACGCCGCCCACTGGAACTTTCGTCGAACTCGCAGTCGGCGGCTATGCGTGTGCGCGGCGCGCCGATGGAACCGCCATTTGTTGGAGTGATGGCGCTGACCCGATTGGACCCGAGCCCGACGAAACGTTCGTCGCAATTCGATCTCACGGGGCCCGGGCGTGTGGGCTGACTCCGGCAATGGACATCGAATGCTGGGGTCCCGACATTTATCCTGCGCCCGGCGGGCCCTTCCAGGATTTCTCGGTCGGCTACTATGGAGGATGCGGGCTTCGTCCCGACGGCGGCGTCGAGTGCTGGGGACCTCGCGGCGAGACCGGGCTCGCGATCCCAAGACACGACTTCGTTCAGGTCGGCACTTCCCAACAGCAATTCTCCTGCGCGCTTGGCACCGACGGCGAGGTCGAGTGTTGGAGCGGAGTGGCTCCGATGTCTCTGCCGCCATCGGGCCCTTTTACGCAGCTTTCGACGGGAGACTGGCATTCGTGCGCGCTGCGAGCGGACCAGACGATCGTCTGCTGGCAGGCATACTCTTACTCGACACCAATGGACGAGCCTTCCGGCGATCTGTTCTCGATGGTGTCGGCAGGAAATGAGTCCAACTGCGGCCTACGCACGGACGGCACGGTGGAATGCTGGGAGAACGACACGTGGGATCCGCTGCCGGTGCCCGCAGGAACTTTCACGTCAGTGGCCGCAATGTCGGCGCATTCGTGCGGCATTCGGCCGGATGGTTCCGTCGAGTGCTGGGGAGCCAACAGCTTCGGGCAGGCATCGCCGCCGGCGGGGACGTTCACGCAAGTCACCGGTTCGTCGGCCTACTCGTGCGGAATCCGAAGCGACGGAACCGTCGCGTGCTGGGGACGATCGGACTACGGATCGACTCGGGCCCCTTCCGGCAAGTTCACGCAGCTCGCAGCTCGCTACTCTGCCGCTTGCGGTCTGCGACAGGACGGTTCGGTGGATTGCTGGGGCGATGACTTTGCGGGAGCGGTGTACGCACCTCCGGGCACGTTCGTAAACGTGGCGACGAGCGCCGACTACAGTTGCGGCGTGCGCACGGACGGAGCCGTCGTCTGCTGGGGACGTCAGGCGCGCAATCTCTAGCACTGACCTCCGCTGCGGATTGTCGTTCAGCGCCGCCGCACGCCGGTTTCCATCAGTGATCTGCGCGCTGGTCGATTACGTCAACTACCGGCGACGAAGCCGACGGTTCGCTCCGGGCACCGGACACGACCCAATGGCCGCCGGATGGACCGTGCGCGTGAAGTTGCCCGTCAGTTCCTGCGCCAAAACGACGCTTCCGAGAACGTGATGTAACTACGCGACAAGTAAGTGCGCCCGGCAAGAGTCGAACTTGCAACCCCCAGATCCGTAGTCTGGTGCTCTATCCATTGAGCTACGGGCGCGCAGGGCCTCAGGACGAGGCAGCGGCCTTATAACGACGCTTATATTTCAGCGCAACTTTGCGGGATTCCGGTGACTTCGTGCGCAGCGCACGAACGCGACGTTTTCTCGACGAATACCGGCGCAAAAACCCGCAATCAGAAGGAAGGATGCGCCTCGGTCGGCCCGGTGCTCTGCGGCGCGGGCATCACGGTCGGCGGCCTTTCGTTTCCGAGATGTGCGCCGCCGCCTTCGGGCGTGGTCCACGTCTCGCCGCTTCGCATCTGCTTGAAGCACTGCGGATAGAAGTGAAGCGAGCGCACCGCATACACGAGCTCCGGGCTGTCGACGTCGGGAGCGTCGAGCTTCGCGGTTGCCCAGTCGAAGCTGATTACCCACGGATCGAGCCACAGGCTCGCGAGCAGATGCCGCTGATCGGCAGGCTGCGGTTTGCCGACGCCTGCGCGGCGGCCGACGCGGCCTTCCCATCGCCACAGCGCCCACAGTCCGGTTTCGTTGGTGCGCATGCTCGGAGCAGGCGACGTGTGCTTCTCGAACTTCGGCTTGATGAAATCGAGCTCGTACCCGATGAACGCGCGCAGCGCGTCTTCCGACGACATGCCGGCAACAGCGAACGCGATCGCGCGGTTGTCGGTCAGATAAACCTTCAGGGCGTAGTCGCCCTTGTGCCAGAGAACGTAGTCGGCGGTTGCGGACTGGAGAACCCAGTCCGGTCCGGGAAGATCGAGCGTGAAGCACGGACGGTCGACCCAGTTGTGCGCGTAGCGATAGCCGCCCTCGGTGGCCTCGGTGAAGTAGCCGGGCGCAAGGTCCGTTCCGTGTCCGCGGGCGCCGGACGGCACCGGCTGCGAGCCCGAGCAGCCCGCCACGAGGATCAGTCCGGCGAGGGTGCAGAAAGCCAGGGTTCGCTGTTTCAAGCCGTGATCCTCTTGCTGGGCATTGGTCGGGGGGCCGAAGGCCGTTCGTGAATCTTAATGGCGGAGAGGGAGGGATTCGAACCCTCGGTGGAATTTTTGGTCCCACACTCGATTAGCAATCGAGCACCTTCGGCCTCTCGGTCACCTCTCCGTCGGAAGAGCGCCCATACATACCTGACCGGCCCCTGATCTCAACCAGGGTTACGCCTGCTGGTCGGGCACTGTCCGCGACGGTTGGCGCGTCAGTGGACGTCGGCCCCGACGATTCGATTCACGATGGTGATCGAGAACGGAAGCAGCGTCAGAAGGTCGCTGCCCTCGTTGGACAGCCAGTGGGCCAGGATGGGATGCGGGATTGCAAGAATGTTGGTGGCCAGCAGATCGGCCGGGATGCCGCGCTTGAAGACGCCTTCGTCCATTCCCTGCTGGCAGATGTCGGTCAGGCGCTTGTGGAACTCTCCCTGGCGCTGGAGCGCTTCGTCGGCGAGCTTGTTGCGCAGCTCCCACTGAAAGCCGTTGGTAGCCGAGACGTACAGACGGAACTGGCGCGAGTAACGGTGAAAGTGCTCAAAATAGTAGCCAACGACTGTATGGACTTTCTCGAGCGGGCCGCGCGCTTCGTTGACGCGCTCCTCGATGATGTCGAAGAAGTTATTCTGCGCGCGCGAAACCAGCGCGCGGTAGACGTCTTCCTTCGACCGAAACAGGTTGTAGAGGGTACCGACGGAGATCTCGGCCCGCTGGGCGATCGCCTCCACCGAGGCTCCAGCAAAGGAGGTCTCGGCGAAGACCTCTTCGGCGGCATCCAGAATCAGGTTCAGGCGGAACTGCTGCTCGCGTTCCTTCCGGCTGAGTTTCCGTACGTCTTCTGGAGTTTGCCCCGACACCGATCCCCCGTCTCTCAGAAAAATGAACTTGCGTTCCAAGCTCTATAGGCCAGGCGCAACAACCGAGTCAACTTGGCCTCCTGCCGTTCTAAACGCGCTGAACTTAAGGGCACCCGCGACTCCTGCGTGCAGAGGTGCCACCAGGAATCTGGCAAAAATGCGAGGCCTGAGATCGCTCAAGCGTTCTTGCACGAATCGCCAATGTCTGACCCATGCGGGATGGAACGACCTGACGCAAGGCATCAGCGAACAATCCAATCGCCAACCCCCCTTTTGCCGGAGCGCCCATTGTTATGCAATTTCAGTCATTTACCGGTGCAAATCGGCCGTGGCCTCGATGCGCGGTGGCCTCGTAACCATGTGAGGTGACTCAACTTCTGCACTACTTACACCCTGAAGAGAACCGGCACGGATCTTGTTAACCATGGTCCCAACCGAAAAAGGGGGATTGTGACCCATGAACCAAGGAACGACCGCCATGAACATGAAAACCTCAACGCCGACGGCCCAGCGCCGCGAGCCAAACCCGTACGGCGGCAACTTCATGCTGACCCCGTCGTTGATGGAATACCTGACGCCGGACCTTACGCTTCCGGAACAGTACTACATGCGTCACCAGGGCGACGACGGCATGGGCCCCGAACGGGCTCTGATGTACGCCGTCCTCAAGGACGCGATCCGTTCCTTCTATAAGAACGTCGGCGCCACCCGCCGGAAATACAAGAAGGTCCTGCTCGAAGCCGAAACCTGGCTGAGCGAAGACAGCTGGGACTACCCGTTCTCCTTCCTCGTCATCTGCGACACCCTGAACATCGACGCCCTCTGCCTCCGCTCGCGGCTTTTCGCGTGGCGTGATGCCGAGATGCGCCGCCGCGCGATGACCGGCGAAGCCATCAGCCGCACCACCGGCCGCAGCCCGTTCCCGAGCCCGATTGCCGAAGGCGATCTCGACCGTCTGTCGATCGACACCGATATCGACCTCGATCAGGACGCGGACCTCGGCTTTGGCGACGAGCGTGCGGACGAGTTCGACAGTGTATCGATGATCAGCCTCGACGACCTCGCATACGAAGAGTCGTCCGGAGTTGCCGCCTAGGCAGCCGAGGCAGTTCCCCGCGGGGCGGGTCTCTTCCCCCAGAGACAAAGCCCGTCCCGCATGCTTGCGTCTACGACGCGAGCCCTCGCGGCGACCCGCTCTCCCCGGCGGGTCGCCGCTTTCTTTTGAAGACGCCGCTTCGCGAACCTTCACTCCGTCGCACACGTGATGCGTCGGACGCCGGCGGCTGCGTGGTCACGTCAGCAACAGCTGCGCGTCAAAGCCCGAACGGATACGTCTCCGGCAGCTGGCCGTGCGCATCGCGAGCCGGCGCGGGCAACGGCGAAACGGCGGTCGTGCGGTCGAACCAGATGTATTCGTCGAACTGCTGCGGAAGGCTCGCGTAGAAGTAATGGCTGCCGCGCTCGGTTTCGGGTCGATAGATCACTCCGATCGCGCGTTCGAGTCGCGACGGCATCAGCTCGTCACGGAGGTCCGCGCGCCGCGGCTCGCGCAGATGCGTGAGGAAGGCCGGCACGTCCGAATCATGGAACAGCCGTTCATAGCTTTCCTCGTGTGACGGCCGCACGGTCATGCGCTCGACCGGTTCGTCCCAGTTCGAAGCGGCCGCCACCGTGCCGTGGTCGGTTCCAAAACCGACGATATAGACCTTGTCGCCGAACTTCTCGCGGCAGAGCTGGCCGACGTTGAGCTCGCCGCGCTCGCTCATTTCCGTCGCGCGCGCATCACCCAAGTGCGAGTTGTGCTCCCAGACGATTCCTCGCGATTGCGGGCCATAGAAGGCGAGAAGCGATTGCAGCGTGTCGAACATGTGCGAGTCGCGCAGGTTCCACGACGTCGCCGATCCGTAATACATGGCCCGGTAATAGCGCTCGGCGTCGGCCACGACGCGCGCGTTCTGCACCGCGTCGAAGAATCGCTCGCCGTCCTTGAGCGCGTAATCCATGCGCCGCTGCAGCAGATCACGCAGGATCCGCACGACCGCTTCTTCCGAGCTCGCGTAGCGACCGACCAGCACGGCCTTTCCGTATGCGGCAGGATCCTTCTGCCACGGAGTCAGCGTGCCGTATCTGGCGCGAGCCGCATTCGCCGCCGCAGGGTCCACGCCGCCGAGATATTCGAGAACGGCAGCCATCGACGTGAACATGCTGTAGAGGTCGAGGCCGTGGAATCCGACTCGCTCGGCGCGATCCGTGCGGGAAAGATTGTACGCGCGGAGCCGTCCGACAAACTCGTCGACCTCTTCGTTGCGCCACATCCAGGCAGGGAACCTGCTGAACGGAGTGAACTTGAGACCGGAGCGCGGCGGCTCGCCGAGCACGTAAGTATCGATGCGTGCGGCATCGGGCCAGTCGGCCTCGACCGCCACGAAATCGAACCCGCGCTTTTCGATCAGCTCCATCGTGATGCGGGCGCGCATCCGGTAGAACTCGCTGGTTCCGTGTGTCGCCTCACCGAGCAGAACGAGGCGCGCATCGCCGATCCGCTCGACAAGCGCTTCGACGCACGATGAATTCAGATCGGTGATCGGCTCGGCCGTCTCGGTGACGAGTCGTACGAGCGATGCGTCACCAGTACTCGAACGAACGCGGGCGATTTCGATGTCGCCTCGTTTGTCGTCGGCCCATCCCTGCTCTCCGATAAGAGGAACGAATCGCACCTCGGCAAGCCGCTCTTCCGTCAACTCGCCGGAAGCGTGTTTCGTGATTGTGAGCAGGACCTGCGATTCGGTCTCTCCGACCGGAATCACCAGCCGGCCGCCGCTTTTCAGTTGAGACAAAAGCGCTTCCGGAGGACGAGGCCCGCCGGCAGCGACAGCGATCGCATCGTACGGCGCGTGCTCTGGCCAGCCGAGCGTGCCGTCGCCGTGGAGCACTTCCACATTGTCGTAGCCGAGCCGTGCGAGCCGTTCGCGTGCGTCGTTCGCGAGCGATTCGTAGCGCTCGACCGTGAAGACTTTGCTGGCAACCTGACTGAGAATCGCTGCCGCGTATCCGGACCCCGTCCCGATTTCGAGAACGCGTTCTCCGCCCTTGAGATCGAGCGCATCGACGGTCATGGCGACGACATACGGCTGCGAGATCGTCTGCCCCTCTGCGATCGGCAGGGGCGCGTCGCGATATGCGAACTCCGCAAGCTCCGGCGGCAGGAATTGCTCACGCGGAACCCGCCGGAACGCTTCGAGAATCCGCGGGTTGCCGATACCGCGACGGGCGAGGTGATTTTCGACCATGCGAGCGCGTTCGTCGGTGCTCATGGCGAACCTCCGCGTGGGTGAACCCCAACCGATCCGATCAGCCGAGAGCCAGAATCGCCCGAAAGCGAGCAAGAGTCACGCACTACCGGTCTTCAAGCCGCTTGTCCTCATGCACGCGAATCCACGCGGCGGGTTTGCGCATTTTTGCAGGCTTGCGGCGTCACTCCCGTCTTGTAGAAACCTCTGCATGCCAGTAGCAACAATCGTAGAAACTTCATGAGCCAATCGTTACCTGACGACGTCCGAAGCTATTCGATGGACGCGCTGCTGCGCGATGGTGGTTCCATCCACGTACGGTCGATCCGCCCCGACGACAAGGAACTGCTGCGCGCGCATTTCCACACGCTTTCGCCGCGGTCGGTGTACACGCGTTTCTTCGGAGCCAAGCGCGATCTCACGCCGGAGGAGCTGGCCTATTTCACGGAGATGGACGGCGTCGACAGAGTCGGGCTCGTCGCCACGCTCCGCACGAGCGACGGCGAGAAGATCATCGGCGTCGGCCGCTACTTTCGTCAGGGCAAGGCACGCGACTGCGCCGAGGTCGCGTTCGCAGTCTCCGACGGCCAGCAGCGGCGCGGAATCGCATCGATGCTGCTCGAGCACCTCGCCGGCATCGCCCGCACCCATGGAATCACCGAGTTCGCCGCCGACGTGCTCGGCGAGAACAATCACATGCTCCACGTATTCGAGCACAGCGGCTTCAAGGTTCATCGATCGATCGCCAGTGGAGTATTCCATGTGACGTTTCCGACCGAGGAGACGCCGGCCCACATCGAAGTAAGCCACGAGCGCGAGAGACGTGCCGCCGCCGAGAGCGTACGTCCGATCCTTGCGCCGAAGTCCGTCGCCGTCATCGGAGCATCGCGCAACCCGGAGAGCATCGGCGGGATGCTCGTACGGAACCTGATCCAGGGCGGGTTTCGCGGTCCGATCTATCCGGTCAATCCGCACGCCGACCAGATCGAAGGGCTCAAGGCATACCGGAGCGTGGCAGACATCGGGGCACCGATCGAGATGGCTGTGATTGCGACTCCCGCAGCTGCCGTTGCCGAAGTGGTCGCCGATTGCGCGAGAGCCGGAGTGCGCGGCGTCGTCGTGATCTCCTCCGGCTTCGGCGAGACCGGCGGCGGCATGGAACGCGACCGCGAACGCGAGCTTCTCGCGCTGGTGCGCGGCTCGGGAATGCGCATGGTCGGCCCCAACTGCATGGGCGTGCTCAACACGGAGCCGGCCGTCTCGATGAATGCGACGTTTGCGCCGAAGATGCCGCCGGGCGGCGGCGTCGCGATGCTCTCGCAGAGCGGTGCGCTCGGGCTTGTCATTCTCGATCTGGCCGAGCAGCTCGGCATCGGGCTGTCCACGTTCATCTCCGCGGGGAACAAGGCCGACATCTCGAGCAACGACATGCTCGCGTACTGGGTCGATGATCCGAACACGCGCGTCATACTTCTTTACCTGGAAAGCTTCGGGAACCCGCGCAAGTTCGCCCGGGTTGCGCCGGACGTCGCCCGCATCAAACCGATCGTCGCCATGAAGTCGGGCCGGTCGGCGGCCGGACGTCGCGCGGCGTCGAGCCATACGGCAGCGCTGGCAAGCCTCGACATCGCGGTCGAGACGCTTTTCGAACAGTGCGGCGTCATTCGCACCGATACGATGGCGCAGCTGTTCGACGTGACGGCGCTGCTTGCCACGCAGCCGGTGCCGCAAGGCGCGCGCGTCGGCGTCGTCACCAATGCCGGTGGGCCTGGCATCCTGCTGGCCGATGCATGCGACGCGCGAGGGCTCACGCTCCCGGAGCTTTCGCCGGAAACCAGACTGAAGCTGAGCGAGTTCCTTCCCGCCCAGGCCGGGCTTTCCAATCCCGTGGACCTTCTGGCCGCCGCGACGCCCGAGCAGTACATGCGCGCCATCGAAGTGGTGGGAAACGATTCCTCGGTCGATGCTGTCGTCGTGATCTGCATTCCTGTCGTTGCGTCACAAACCGATGACATCGCACACGCGATCGCGCGCGGAGCCGAACGCATTCCAGCCGACAAACCGATCCTCACCAACTTCCTGTCTTCCCGCGGCGCGCCGCGGGTGTTGTCGCAGGGAGCGCGCGGAGCCATCCCGTCGTTCGCGTTTCCGGAGGACGCAGCAATCGCGCTGTCGGCTGCGGCGCGCTACGGGGCGTGGCGCCGGAAACCCCGCGGAAAATTCGAAACGCTGACGGCGTTCGAGCGCGACGCCGTCCGGGCGGTCATCGACCGTGTCGTCGAAGGCGCCGACGGGCCGCGATGGCTCGGCAACGAAGATCTGTCCACCGTGCTGCGGGCAGCACGCATTCCGTTTGCCGAATCGGTCGACGTCCGCACGGCCGACGCGGTGGCTGCGGCTGGCCGGCTCGGTTATCCGCTCGTCGTCAAGGTCAGCAGCCCGGCCGTTCTTCACAAGAGCGATGTGGGCGGCGTGATCCTTGGCGTGGAGAGCGACGAATCGCTCGCCGAAGCCATCGCGACGTTGTCGCGTCGCATGGAAGCTGCGGGCCATCGGCTCGAGCGCGTGCTGCTTCAGCGGCAGGTCATCGGCGGCGTCGAGAGCCTGGTCGGAGTGACGGTCGATGCCGTGTTCGGGCCGCTGCTCGTGGTCGGTATGGGCGGCGTGCTGGTCGAGCTGCTCGGGGACGCGTCGTTTCACCTGACGCCGGTCAGCGACCTCGATGCACGCGAGATGATCGACCGCCTGAGGTCGCGTGCACTGTTCGACGGATTCCGCGGAGCCGAGCCGGCCGATCGCGATGCGCTCGTTCATCTGGTGCTGCGGGTCTCTGCGCTGGTCGAAGCCGTTCCGGAGCTCGTCGAGCTTGATCTGAATCCCGTAAAGGTGCTCGCACGCGGAGCGGGCGCCGTCGCGGTGGATGGTCGAATGCGCGTAAAGCCGTACGCAACCAAGGGGTGATCGTGATGACGCGAGAACGACGGTTGCACACTGCGTCCGCGCTATCGTCAGCCGCACTCGTCGTGCTGTTTTTTCCCGCGATCGCCGCGATCGCGGTCGATGCCCCTGGCACCTCGAACCACGATGGAGCAACGAGCACTTCTCCGGATCCCCGGGACGTCGCCCGCAACGAGATGATTGCGACGATTCGTCGCTACTCCGCTGCCGGGCCACATCCGATCAGCCGGCAGATCGAGGACGTGATGGCGCGTATCCCGAGAGAGCAGTTCGTACCGGAGAACGTGCGGGCTTCTTCGTACAAGGACATGCCGCTGCCGATCGGTCACGGGCAGACGATCTCGCAGCCGTACATCGTCGCGCTCATGACCGAGCTCGCAGCCGTCGACAAGGACGACGTGGTTCTCGAGATCGGCACGGGCTCGGGCTACCAGGCGGCAGTGCTCGCCGGCCTCGCAAAACAGGTCTACACGATCGAAATCGTCGAGCCGCTCGGACGACAGGCGGCGCAGACGCTGGGTCGTCTCGGATACCGGAACGTCGAGGTCCGCATCGGCGATGGTTACAAGGGATGGCCGGAGCACGCTCCATTCGATGCGATCGTCGTCACGGCCGCGCCGGATCGCATTCCGGAGCCGCTCATCGCGCAGCTGCGGCCGGGCGGCAGGCTCGTGGTACCGGTCGGAGGCTCGCTCGCGGATCAGAACCTCACCGTGCTCGAGAAAAAGGCGGACGGTTCGACTACGACGCGGGAGGTTTTGCCGGTGCGGTTCGTTCCGCTGACACGCTCGAGCGATGAGAACGCCCCGGACCGCGCAGCCCAGCCAGGCCAGCCAGGCCAGCATTGAAGGCTGGGCGGCACGCGCGCGACGGCCGTGTCCTTGCACCACGCTCGCTCACAACCTATGGCATCGCATGGAGGTAGCTATGGGATTTCCCGTGATCTGCATCTCGCACACGGACGGCTGCGGCGGTGAGAAGATCGGCCATGACGTCGCCGACCGGCTGGGCTATCGCTACGTGAACGAGGAGATCATCCTCGAAGCGGCGCGGCTTGCCCGCGTCGATCCGCACATCGTGGCGGCAGCAGAGCACAAGCAGTCGCTGCTCGAGCGGATTCTCGACAGCCTCGTCTCGGCACAGGAAAAACTTGGTCTGACCGCCCTCGCGGCGGGGATCGGCGTGCCGGCCTCGAGCGGTCCGTCTCAGCATGCCGACCGCGACGACCTTCGCAGCATGATTCGCGCCGCCGTCGGAGAAGTCGCAAAGGGCGGCAAGGCGGTGATCGCTGCTCACGCGGCATCGCTCGCGCTCGCCGGGCGACCTGGCGTGCTTCGGGTGCTCGTCACGGCGCCCGACGAAGCGCGCTGCAGCCGCATCGGGAACGAACGCAGCCTTTCGGCGGAAGAAGCTGCCGAAGCGGTCGCCGCGGGCGACGCGGGACGGCGGGAGTACCTTCGTTCGTTCTACGACGTCGACGCCGAGATCCCGACGCTTTACGACATGGTGCTCAACACCGAGATCCTGACGCCGGAGCAGATTTCGACGATGATTGTCGCGGCCGCGCAGTAGACCGGCGGCTGCGGCAAGACTGCGGCCGGCTATCGCTGGAGTGCGGCCGCACTCTCAAGGAAGAGTGCGGCCGGGCAGTCCGGAACTCCGGATTCAGGCGCCGATGGCCTTGCGGAAGCGCCGGATGACGACGTCGGCCGTCTTGCGGGCATCCGCGATGATGGAATCGGCACCTTTCTTGATATCCCGCCACGACTCATCGGCGCCCGCGGTCAGGCGTTTCAGCACACGCCCTGCTTCGCGCTGCGTGGATTTGAGCGTCCCGAGCTGGGCGCGGGCATCCTTGCGCAGCTCGCGAACCTTGGCGCGCGCATCCCGCTCGATCTTCTTCTCGGCCCGGACGAGCCCGCGCTGAATCTCGGCGATCGATTTCTCGAGATGCTTGACGCCCGAGGCGATCTCGCCATACGCGTCTTTTGCTTCCCGCGACATGGCGGAACCGGCCCTCGCCATCGCCATGGTTTTCTTCGTCGCGACTTTTTTCCTGGTGGATCTGGTGGCCATCTGGCCCTCCTTTGAACGAGGGCGGGGTGTTTTTTTGTTTCCCGCTCGTCGTATCGCCGACCCAACCTAGTCCCTGTCGTGACGTTGTCACCTCGATTGCGCCGTGAATCGCATCAGTGACTTTCCGATCGCTGCTACGGCTGATAACGATGGCTACATGATCAGGCCAAGGCAGATTCTGCTTCCCCTGCTCGTTGCTGTCGCGCTTGCAGCGGCTTCGCCGGTATCGGCTACCGACGACGCGGCGCCGGCCGCGGCAACGGCAAAACAGGCGAAGTATCTTCTCCACGTCGACGGCATGACTTGACCCTCCGGCTGTCCCGCGCGAGTTCGCGCGGCTCTGTCGAAGATCGAAGGTGTCGAGTCGGTCGACGTGGACATGGACAGCAAGACCGCAACCGTCACCGTGAAGGCGGGTCATACTTTGACGAAGGAAGCCTGTGACAAGGCTTTCGAGGGTACGAAGTATTCGGTCCGGACGTTCGAGAGCGCCGGCAGCAGCTGAACCCGGCGAATTGCCCGGCGCTGCGGCTCACGCCGGAGTCGCCGGGACTCGCCGCCTCTTCAGTACGGCCACGTCCAGCCGGTGATCTCCGGTCGATCGGTGCCGTTCTCGTGCGCGTAGCGCATATTGTCGATGATCGCGTTCTTCATCTCTTCCTTGAGATGGGTGGCCCTGGTTCGCAGCTTCGGCACGCGTTCGATCACATCGATCACCAGGTGGAAGCGTGATGTCTCGTTGAGCATCGCGAGCTCGAGCGGGGTGTTGATGTTGCCCTTCTCCTTGTAGCCGCGCACGTGCAGGTTGTCGTGGCCGGCGAAGCGATACGCCAGCTTGTGGATCAGCCACGGGTAGCCGTGGAAATTGAAGATGATGGGCTTGTCGGTCGTGAACAGCCCTCCGATCTCCCGCTCGGTGGATCCGTGCGGATGCTCGGATCGTGGCTGTAGCTTGAACAGATCGACCACGTTGACGAAGCGCAGCTTGAGGTCCGACACGCGCTCGCGAAGGATCGCGGCCGCGGCCAGCGCCTCCATGGTTGCGACGTCGCCGCAGCTGGCCAGCACCACGTCCGGCTCCGCATCCGCATCGGTGCTGGCCCGCTTCCAGATGCCGAGACCCTTGGCGCAGTGGACCATCGCCTCGTCCATCGTCATGAACTGCAGGTGCTTCTGCTTGTCGGCGACGATGACGTTGATGCAGTCGCTGCTGCGCAGGCAGTGATCGGCGACGACCAGCAGCGTGTTCGCGTCCGGCGGCAGATAGATGCGCGTAACCGACGGACCCTTGTTGGTGACGAGGTCAATGAAGCCGGGATCCTGATGCGAGAATCCGTTATGGTCCTGGCGCCACACGGTCGAGGACAGCAGGATGTTCTCCGACGCCACCGGCGCGCGCCATGCAACGTGGTTCTTCGAAATGTCGAGCCACTTGGCATGCTGGTTGAACATCGAGTCGATCACGTGCGCGAAGGCTTCGTAGGT
Organism: Candidatus Limnocylindrales bacterium; assembly: GCA_035571835.1. Lineage (NCBI taxonomy): Bacteria > Bacillati > Chloroflexota > Candidatus Limnocylindria > Candidatus Limnocylindrales > Candidatus Limnocylindrales bacterium. The sequence goes on from DATNBU010000035.1 coordinate 23,109, forward strand.
GTGGAACAGGCCGTGGCGACCCGTCAGCAGGTAACCCTCGAGCCAGCCGAGCAGCGTGTGCTCCGACAGCATCTCCATCACGCGACCGTCACGCGCGAGCTCGCCGCCGTCGGCGTCTTCCGGAAGATAATCCGCCATCCACGTCTTGCGGCTCGCCGCGTATACCGCCTGCAGGCGATTGGACGCGGTTTCGTCGGGCCCGAACAGCCGGAAGCTCGACATGTTCATTTTCATCACGTCGCGCAGATATTCGCCGAGCGGACGCGTGTTCTCGTATTCGACCGCGCCGCGCTCCGGGACGTCGACCGCATAGTCGCGAATGTCGGGAAGCTTGAGCTCCCTGCGCAGCACGCCGCCGTTGGCGTGCGGATTGGCGCTCATGCGACGCGTTCCCTTCGGTGCGAGCGCTTTGAGCTCGGGGATCAGCGCGCCGTTCGCGTCGAACAGCTCTTCGGGCCGGTAGCTGCGCAGCCAGTCGTCAAGCAGCTTGAGGTTGTCCGGATTGCTGCGGACTTCCGAGAACGGCACCTGATGGGAGCGCCACGAGCCTTCCACCTTGTGGCCCTTGATTTCCTTCGGTCCGGTCCATCCCTTGGGCGAGCGCAGCACGATCATCGGCCAGCGCGGACGCTGCGGCTCTTTCGATTCGCGTGCGGCTTTCTGGTGCGCGCGGATCTCGCCGATGGCCTCGTCGAGAGTCGCCGCCATTTTCTGGTGCATCTCGGCCGGATCGTCGCCCTCGACGAAGTATGGCTTGTATCCGTAACCGACGAACAGCGCGGTGAGCTCCTCGTGGCTGATGCGCGCGAGGATGGTCGGATTCGCGATCTTGTAACCGTTCAGATTGAGGATCGGCAGCACGGCCCCGTCGCGCGCCGGGTTGATGAACTTATTGGAATGCCACGACGTGGCGAGCGGTCCGGTCTCGGCCTCGCCGTCACCGACGACGCACGCAACGATGAGATCGGGATTGTCGAGCACCATGCCGAACGAATGCGAAAGGCTGTAGCCGAGCTCGCCGCCCTCGTGGATCGAACCCGGAGTCTCCGGAGTGACGTGGCTGCCGATGTGGCCGGGGAACGAGAACTGGTGGAAGAAGCGGCGCATGCCTTCCTCGTCCTCGCTCTTGTCCGGATAGATCTCCGAATACGTGCCCTCGAGATAGGCGGGGCCGAGCACGCCGGGCGCGCCGTGCCCGGGACCGGCCACGAAGATCATGTCGAGGTCGTCGCGTACGATCAGCCGGTTGCAGTGCACCCAGGTGAACGACAACGCGGGACTTGCACCCCAATGACCGAGCAGGCGGTGCTTGACGTTCTCGGCTTCGAGCGGCCTGCGGAGCAGCGGGTTGTCCTTCAGGTAGATCATCCCCACGGCGAGGTAGTTGCAGGCACGCCAGTACGCGTTGATCAGTTCGAGTTCCCGGGCGTTCAGAGGTTTTTCCATGGCTCTCTCCATTGCTGCGCGAGTTTCCTGACGTCGATGATCCGACCTTCGCAATGAACGGCGTACCTATACACGAGCCGGAACCCGGCACGAGTCTGCATCGGGCACTGCGGTAAACCGCACTGCGCCGGTGTCGTTCGCGCGGGCCGTCCGATAGAAATCGGCAGCTTGGAGACAATGACGAACAGAGCGGTCGCACCGATATCGCCATCGTGCGGGGAGTGACGGCGCGAATGGCAGCTTCCAGCGATCAGGCGGTCTTCGGCCGGCGCTTCGCCAACAACCTGTGGCGGCTGATCCGCATCTACTGGACGTCGCCCGCCGGCAGAAGCGGCGGCGCGCTACTGGCAACCTGCATCTCCCTCGAATTCGGCGCGGTCTACGGCAGCGTGCTGATTGCGGCAGCCCAGAAGCGGGTCTTCGACGCCGTACAGGACAAGCAGATGGCCGCGTTCTTCGGAGCCATCGGCGGCTTTCTCGCCATCGTGCTGGTGTTCGTGCTGGTGTCGGCCTTCCGGATCTACGTCCGGCAATGGCTCGAGATGCACTGGCGCCGTTCGCTGACCGCGCACTATGTCGAGCGCTGGATCGGCCCGCAGGCGTACACCCAGAGGGAGCTTCACCGCGGTGAAGCGGATAACCCCGACCAGCGAATCGCCGAGGACATCCGCATCTTCGTGGCGAGCGCGCTCGGGCTCGCGCTGTCGCTGCTTGCAGCGCTCGCAACCCTCTTCTCTTTCGGCGGCCTGCTGTGGAGCCTGTCGGCCGACTGGCCGCTTCAGTGGTTCGGCAAGCCGATCCACATCCCCGGCCTGATGCTGTGGGTGGCCATCGTCTACGCGTTCGTTGCGATGAGCCTCACGCATTTTGTCGGGCGGCCACTGGTGCCGATCAACTTCCATCGCCAGCGCGTCGAGGCGGATTTTCGCTATGGCCTGGTACGCTTCCGCGACAACCTGGAAGCGGTGGCGCTGGCGCGCGGCGCCGTGTCCGAACAGCGTCGCGCGCTCGGACGCTTTCAGCACGTGGTCGAGAACTGGTGGCAGCTGATCGCCGCGCAACGGCGGCTGACGGTGCTTACGACGACGATCAGCCAGGTCAACGCGGTGGTGCCGCTGCTGATTGCAGCGCCGGCGTACTTCTCAGGATGGATGACGCTCGGCTCGGTCGCGCAGACGCGCGTCGCGTACATCCAGGTTGCCGGAGCGCTCGCCTGGTTCGTCTACGCATACCAGGAGATCGCGCAGTGGCGCGCGAGCATCGAGCGACTGTCGTCGTTCGCCGACGTGATCGATGCCGCGCATGCCGATCTCGTCCGCACCGATGGCATTCACGTGGAGCCGGTTGACGGCCGCGCGCTGCGCCTGCGCGGAGTTCGCCTGACTCTTCCGGACGGCAGGGTACTGCTCGAGTCCGCCGACGCGACGATCGAGCCCGGGCAGAAGCTGGCCGTGATCGCTGCGGCCGGCGTCGGCAAGACGACGCTGTTCCGGGCAATCGCCGGCCTGTGGTCGTTCGGCAGCGGCACGATCGAAATGCCTGCGCAGGCGCGAACGCTCTTCCTGCCCGAACGTCCGTATCTGCCCATCGGGACTCTTCGTGATGTCGTCTGCTATCCGTCGAAGTCCGGGGCGTTCGAAGACGCTGCGATCCGCGATGCGCTCGAAGCGCTCGGGCTCGAGCGCCTCGCCGTCCAGCTCGACAGCGAAGTGGACTGGGACAATCAGCTCTCCGGAGACGAGCAGCAACGCCTCGGCATCGCCCGCGCGGTTCTGCACGAGCCCGACTGGATCTTCATGGACGACGCGACCGCGGCGCTGGACGAAACCGTGGAAAAACGCGTCTACGAGCTGCTGGCGACGCGTCTGCCTGGCGCCACCGTGGTCGCGATGACGCGGCGGCCGGCCGCCGCGCAGTACCTCGCGACGCGCTGGACGCTCACAGCGAACGACGCCGGCGTGGCGGCGCTCGAAATCGGGGACAGACACTGATTTCGGAAAATCGGTGTCTGTCCCCGATTTCGGGAAATCAGTGTCTGTCCCCGATTTTCTACTGCAACTGCACTTCCAGCGTGTTCGCGTCAGCGAGTAGCGGGCTGAGCGTCGCCATCGACACGGCGGCGCCGCCGGGACGATACGGATTGGCTTGCCGATCGAACGGCAACGCGCTTCCGTTGAGCGTGAGAGCAGTCGGGCCCCAGCCTTTCGCGGCGACGCGGTAGACTACCGTCACCGGTTTTCCGGCAAGCTCGATTTCAGCGCTCAGTCCGTCGAGTGCCTTCGGCAGCACGGGATCGACGACGAGCGTGGAGACCGACCGGCGAACGCCGAGCAGACACTCGTGGATGAGACGCACTGCGATGCCGGCGCCGCTCGAATACACGCGCCAGCCGCCCTCGAAATCGACTTCGCCGGTCTTCACGTTCGCGTAGTCGGCCAAGGCCGCGTAGCGGTCCGGGAACATTGCGTCCGAGCTCGAGTAGTAGCAGTTCGCCTGGCGCAGCCGCGCCGGCGCGATCACCGAGCGAATGCCGCACGGGTTGGCCTGCTGCAGTGCGAGGAAGAGGGCATCGGCGTCACCGAAGTGCGCCATCGCCTCCGCGTATCGGAGATGGGCGTGCATGTACATGATGCCGATCTCGCGGCCGAAGTACGTGCTGCTCTCGGCGCGCTGGAAATAGCGCTGCGGTCCGCCGTGATAGTCGAACGGACGGTCGAACAGGCGCGCACCGTCGAGCCCCAGCAGATGCGTGCGGATCTGGTCGACGTGCGCACGCACCTGATCAGGAGTCAGCATGTCGTTGATGATGGCATGAATCATCGCGAGCACGCTGAAGTGGATGCCGGTGTTCGGGTCGCCCGGGTGCAGCAGGTAGTCGATGCGTCCATCTTCATGGAAATACGCGTAGCCGGTCAGCGTGCCGCCGACGACCAGCCGCTGCTGGAACTCGTCGTAGATGCGACCGGCCTGTTCGTGGAGCGGCGCCGCAGCGGCGGCGCGACCGATGCGCAGGAGCGCGGCCGCGAGCGCCGTGAGCGTCTGATAGTGCAGAGTGACGGTCCACGCGCTGCACAGCCTCTCGCACATGCTGGCATCGACCGGCTGCAGCGAGTCGTTCCAGTCGCCGTGGCCGTACGCCACGAGCGCCGTCGCGGGAATGATGCGCCCGGCAATCGCCGACAACGCGCGTTGCACATGAACCTCGACGGTCGCCTGCTCCGCCTTGTCGTCGCCGTCGGGATGAAAGAACGGAGCAACCGCTTCAAGAATCGAAACGTCTTCGGTAGCGCGCAGATACTCGGCGAGCGCCAGCAGCGGCCAGAAGACGATGTCGCCGTGCGAGTCGTTCGGACGGATGCCGCGCTCGCGCTCGAAGAACATGAACCACTGCGGCCAGTCGCCGTCGGCGTTCTGCGCGCGGAAAACCCGCAGCAGCAGGTCGCGCAGCGGCTCCCAACGGCCGAGCGCCAGCATCAGCTCGACCGGCCCCTGGCAGACGTCGCGGGTTCCCCACCCGCCTCCCGAATACTGCTCCAGTCCGCGCGGCGCGAGGTAGTGGATCATCGCGTTGTGCGCGAACCACGGAAGGATCTCCTCGAGGCGCGCGACGCCGTCGCCGTCATCGGCGTCGCTGGCTGCGCGCAGCGCGAACGGACCCAGCAGACCCTGCCAGAACTGTTCGGCCGCGGCCTGGTCGCGAGCGAAGTCCGGTGTCTGCGCAGGAGCAGGAAGCGCGGCGATCGGAAGAAGGTGTCCCGTGATCCGCAGATGCGCACTCGCGGTTCTTTCGAGAAGCACGGTAACGAAAGGCTGATTGCGCGACTGTCCGTCGACGAAGACGAGCTCGTCGCCGCCGACTTTCTCGATGCTCGTACCGGCCAGCATGCCGATGCGGAAGCTGCCGTCGGGAAAGCGCCGTCCGACGTCGCAGTCGGCGACTGGTCGAATGACGATGCCGTCCTCGTCGCGTGTGAGCTGGACAGGAGTCGCTTCGGCGCCATCGTCGCCGTTGATTGCGACATGATGTGCGATGAGGAAGCGCCGCGGCGGTCCGGCGAGCACGTCGACGGACAGGTGCAGCGCGTGGCGATCGGCCGGCGCCCAGCTGCGAACCTCGATCACGCCCGCGTGGTACTTGTAGAGCCAGCGACATCCGTTCGGCGCCATCTCGTAGGCCGACGGCACGTCGAGCAGATGGTAGCCGTCGTCCAGCTCGACGAAGATGCGCTGGCCGCCGGAGCGCACGAGCCCGAGATAGCTGCGCGACGTCGACAGCAGCCGGTTGATGCTGACGTGCCCCTGCGTGACCAGCGAGTGGAATACGCCCGCCATCCACGTCGTCGACGTCAGCGACGCCTCGTCCGGTACCACGTGATCGCCGGTGCGGATGAGATGACCGTGCGGGCGCAGGACCTGTCGCTCCTTCGCCTTCAGCACGACGTGCCGATTGGTCCCGGTGAAGAACGACAGGACACTCCCGTCGTCGCGTTCGACGTGCCGAAGCTGCTGGCCGAACGCATCGGCGATCTCACCTGCGCTGAGATCGAGCGCGTCGACGAGCGGGCAGGCACTGAACAGCGTTGCCGATGTCTGCGCGTCGTCCGGCGCCGGGCTCCCGAAATTTGATATGACCGATGCACCAGCATCGCCCGGAACTGCCGTCGCGGCCTCCGGCAGCGCCAGCAGCTGATCCACGAACGCGAGGTCCGTCGGCGACGATGCGTCCGCATGATCCGGCTCGAACCATCCGAAGAAGCCGCGCTGTACGGTCTCGCCCGCGGCGAGGCGCACCTCGGCATCCTGGATCACTGCCATCGAGTGCTCGTGCTGCTGCCGTGTTCCCGGCAGCGCTGCCGCACGCAGCCCGTCGGCGACGTCACCGGCGCGCGTGGCGAGGCCGTGCAGTTGCAGCGCGTCGGTCGCGAAGCTGACTGCGCGACTCAGCGAACCGACCATCGCCCACGGATGACGGCCACCCATCGACAGGTTCTGGCGCACGGCGAGCACGCTGCCGCACTGCGGATGTTCGAGCGGCGTGTGGTCGATGTACTGGCTGACGTAGTATTCGTTCATGCGCACGGTCCCGTAGTGCGCGAGCGCCATGTCCTGCGCGTAGACGAGATCGACGCTGACGGGACTGGCGCCGGTATTCTGGAGCGTCACGTGCCACAGCCATGCGGGCGTCGATTCCGGCAGGACCAGCCGCATCCGGAAGCGCACGTCTTTCCACTCGCCCTCGATACGAAGGCCATCCGCATCGACGCGCGCGACTCCCGGACCTGACGGCCCGAGCAGCGGAGTCGACTCGATGGCCGCGCCGCGGCGCCGTAGCCAGATATTGGCCGGCCCGCCCTCGACCTCCGTTCCGAGAAACAGATTGAGAATGATGTCGTTGTGATCGAGTCGCCGCACCGAGCCGTTGCGGTTGATCTGCACGCGCAGCCCCGACGGGCTTTCGAGCTGGGCTGGAAACGCCGGGGATGTCATCGTCTTGCTCCGTCAGGCCGCATCGGTTGTTCCATTCGTTGCGCGAGTCGCTTCTAGCGCATGATCACGTCGGCCGGCAGCTCACGGATGACGACTTCTTCGGCCGTGAAGCTGCGGGTCGCCGTGCCGTTGACGAGCACTTCCGTGGGCGCCGCGTCGAACGGCAGCCGTGCGACGATCCCGCCACGAGGCACGGCAAGGTCGCCGTCGATGTGCAGCTGCAGCTCTGATGCGCTCTCGCGTCGCAGCGTGTAGCTGAGTTTTCCGTACCACGTCGGCAGGCCGCGTACCTCGACTCCGCCGGCATCACTCAGCCATGCGGAGCTGAGGCCGGCGCCAATCACCAGCGACTCGTCGGCGTCGCGTTCGAACGCGAACATGCTGAGCAGCGAGAGCATGTACTCGGCGCCGATCCAGCTGTGCGGAAGATCGCCGAGGTGGCCCGGGCTCGTGGGATCGCGCCACGAAATTTCCGGCCACTGGTTCCACGGCACGGGACGCCGCTGGGAAAGAGCAAACTCGAACAGCTCCAGAGCGCCCTCTCGCTTGCCGATTCGCACCAGCGCGCCGATCAGGCGGACTCCGTAGGGAGTGTAGTTCGTCCAGTCGATCGCGCCGGCGCGCTTGCTGCGGAAACCGGTGAAAAACTTCTCGAACATCTGATCGACGACGTCGGCGGGCAGGTTGGCCGACTCGTCGAGCATCCCGAGCGCGTTGGACGTGGCCGTCGGATCGAAGTCGGCCCACTCGACGGAACCCGGAATGTAATCCAGCTTGCGCATGGAAATGGTGGTGCGAATCGATGCGTAGAGGTCCTTGGCAAAGTCCGCGTGCAGGCTGGTCAGGTGCTGCGCGTCCGCCGGATGATCGAGGATCGCAGCCATTGCGGCGGCGTCCTTGATCCCGCGAACGCCCCAGAAGTCGTCCCAGTACGAGTGTACGGGATGCGCAAGGTACCCTTCGTGGCTCGCGGACTCGGGCAACAGGCCGTAGCACGCGCGCATGTCGCCGGTCTGATACTCCGGCGTCAATCTCTCGCCGCGCAGCCGCTCAATGCAGCCGACGGCCTTGTGGACGACCGGCCACATCTCCGCGAGGAACGCGCGGTCGCCGGTGAGGCGATACTCCTCCATCACCGCATAGACGAGCTGGCCATGGCTGTCATGCTCGACGAGCCAGTCGACGCCGTCGCGATCGATTACGCACGGGACGAATCCGTCTTCGCGCTGAAAGGGCGCATACCAGCGGATGAACTCGCGCATCGCGTCGTCGCAGCCGACGCGCAACAGCGCAGCGCCCATGATCGCGCCGTCGCGGATCCACGAGCGTGTGTAACGCCGCGGTCCGGGCTGAAGCGCCGGCCCGTCGCGATTGATGAGGATGTGTGCTGCCGCGGTCCGGAGCGCGTCGATTGCGGAAGGTACCGCCGGAACGCGGATCTCGACTTCTCCGAGCGTCTCGCGCCACTGGTGAACGGCGAGCTCGAACTGCTCGGCGCCGCTGATTCCAGCCGGAAGCAGCGGTGCGTCGTGAATGTCGGCGGCGGCGCCGAACGGGATGGCCAGATAGACGTCGCTCGCGACGCCGGGCTCAACGTCGAGCTCGTAGCAGAGCGCAGCCCAGCCGTAGCCGAAGTTGTCGCGCATGTCGTCGGCGTCCGGCATCGTCCTGGTTTCGATGCAGCCGGTGATGTCTTCGTCGAACGTCGCCGCTCCGTAGCGGCTCGGCTCCGTAAGCGGAACGACCGCCCTGCTGCGATTGATCCAGATCCCGTTGGGGCGGCGGACGATCTCGCGCACGGGGCTGACGCCGCCGAGATTGCGAAAGCTCTGCCACGGAGGCGTCACCTGGAACGGACGCAGCGCAGCGAAAAGCCGCACCGCTTTCGATGTCGTCCCCGAATGCTCGACGCGATAACGGATGTAGAGCACCGCGTCTTTTGATGTCCCGGTCGCAAAGGCCGTGGTCCGGAGCGTGACGTCGCCGCATGTCCACAGCGACGACGGAATCGGAAGGTAGTCGTCCTCGAGCTGCTGGACAGGCGCGGCGTCCGCCCACGTGAACAGTTTGCCGCCTGTCGTAAGGAACGGTTCGATCGAGAACGTCCCCTCGTCGACTTCGACCATGCCTTCTTCGTTGAGAAGCGCACGTGCAACGCCGTCGGAAATGCCAACCGGCGTCCAGTAGGTCTGCTCCCGGCGCAGGTATTTCGGATAGTGTCCGCGCGGCTGGCCGGCCGCGACGTTGTGGAAGAACTCGTTGATCGAGCGCGAGAAATCATACGGCTGCAGCCGCACGCTCGAGATTCCGACACCTTTCGTCGCGTCAGCCGCTTCGAGCTCGATGCGGATGTAGCGCGAGTTGCCGGAGGGCAGGCTCGCATAGTTGCGCTTGGTGCCGGCGCGAGGCGCGGCATACGCCAGCTTCCACGACGCCGCGTCGTTCGACGTCTGCACGGAAAACCGGCGCGCCGGCGCGGCCGGATCCCAGTCGATGATCAACCCGCCGTATTCGTGTTCGTTCTCGAGGTCGATGAGGAACCACTGCTCGGCGGCGCCGGCGACGCTGCGCCACCTGGATTCCGGGTTCGCGTCGACGGCGAAGCCCGCTTCGTGGCCGGAGACAGCGGTCGATGCCGTGACGGTCGGCTCGGCCGGGAAGCTCAGGTCCTCCACTTCGAGCCGGCTGATCCACACGGTGCCCTTGCCTCCAGGGCCGGCGGTGATCGCGAACTCGATCGCCGCGACTTCCGCAGCAGACCCGCCTCCGGCAGGTCCCCACGCGAACTCGAACTGGCTGCTGCCAATCCGCATCGGCTGCCAGTCCGCCGCAAAGTCGAACGCATCCTGCTGCCAGCGCCAGACATTCTTCCCGCTCGGATCAACCAGCTTGAGCTCGAACTTGTTACGCGGCGCCGCTCCGCGCACGTCGAAGTGAAACGCGTAGGTGTGAGCCAGCGATAACGACACGACGCGACGGGCCACGACGAAACCGCCGCCGCCCTTGAAGTCGTAGTCCAGGCGCATGCACGGGCCGGCGGAATCCCGCTCGTGCGTCAGACGCAGCTCGGCCAGGCCTGATGCGACGACTCCCCAATCCGACAGATCTTCGAACGGATCGAGAACAGAACGATTCATGGCCACCTCTGCCGCTACATACGGGATTCGACTGGACGACTGGAACCCGGTTAGCGTTACCGGAGGCTTCGCGCAACATCCGCAGCGGTCCGCAGCTCGTCGTAGCGAGCAAGCGCCGCATTCGAATCGACGATCTCGAAGAACTCGAAGCGACGGATGCGGCCGCTGTCCACGAGCATGAGCACGAAAAACTCGCTCTCGTACTCGCCGCCGCCGCGAGGGACCTTCCCGGTGCGCCGCGAATAAAAAACACCTCCGTTCGCGTCCGCGCAGAGCCAGAAGTTTTTCGCATCGAAGCGTGAATCCGGTGCGAGGGTCCAGAGCGCGGTCACGCTCTCCAGGTACGCCTGGGAACCTTCGAGGCGGCCGAGCCCACTGTGGCGGTGGTCTTCGAAGACGAGGTCTTCGGCGTACGCCTCGCGCAGCAGCTCGCAATCCTTGTCGTTCCACGCATCGACCACTTTGCCGAGCACCGTCGTCATGGAGCAGAGCGACGGATCGATCGCCGCCCAGCGCTTCCATACCTCACGCTGGGCGTGGCGACCGTCGTCGATATCGAACAGGACAATCGCCGCCAGCTGTCCCGCCTCGTCCGCCTCCTGCACGGCGAGGTACTCGATCTCGAACCGTCCGCCGGGCGGGCCGCCCGACCAGAGCATGTTCTGCAGGATCACGCGCTCGCCAGCCGTGCCGATGACTCGCGATTCCGGATGCGCACCGATCGCAACGCGTTCGCGCGCCGAAGCGACCAGCATCTCGCTGCCGCCCGACACCAGCGCGAGGCGCCGGCGATCGTCGAAGACCATGGTCGGTGAGCAAAGCGCGCGCATCGGGCTCCAGTCGCCGGTCGCGAATGCATGCTCGAATGTTTCCTGCCATCGCTCCATGATTGCCGAGGCCACATTGCCTTTGCGCAGCGCTGCGAGCGGATCGCGCGGCGTCGCCTCACGAGCCCGCAGTTCCTCGAAACGGGCGCGCGCCTGCTCGAGTTGCTCCGGCGCGTAGACGTCCAGCCCCGCCGGGCATGCACCGCGCGACCGGATGATCTCGTCGAAACGAGCCAGCGCTTCGGCATCCTGCTCCGCTTCGAAGCAGTCGGTGCTCGCAAGGAGGCCGTCGGCTGCGAACTGAAACAGATTGCAGACTCGATTCTCGAACAGGCCGCCGCTCTCCCGGGACGTGCCGGAGAAGGTCACGCGGACGAGCAGCGCGTCGAGCTCGAGAGCAAGGATATCCTCGATTCGGGCGCTGAAGCCGGGGCTCGTCAGCTCCGCCTGCTGGCGCCAGTGCTGCATCTGCTGTTCACGGTTCTGCGCACTCCAGGTACCGAGCACGCGATGGTCCACGGTCTTCCCTGATGGGGAGATGCTCGCTTCCATTCGCTCCAGATCGATCGGCCCGTCCCAGACTGCATTGTGTGCGATTGCCAGCGCGCGCGAACGCGCGACACCGTCCGGCTCTCGCTCCGCATACAACTCGTAGAGGCGCGTGATCGCCTGGCCGAGACGATCGCGAGCGAATACTTCGTGACGCACGACAAGCCCCTGCTCGCCGACCTCGGCCACCAGGATCGTCTCGTTCTCGTATTCGCCGACGTCGAAGCGCTGTCCGCGAGTACCTCTCGCGTGAATGCGCCGGCGGCCGAGCATGAGGGAACCGAGCGTCGCGAGCGGCTCGACGCGGTAGCTCGCGTCGCTCGAGCGCAGGAATCGAACGATCGACGCGCAGGCTTCCGTCTTTCCGTAGGTCGCTCCGGTCGGGTGATCGATCTCCACGTACGAAGGATGGCAGACGGCCGCGACGCCCTCAGCGTCACGCCGCTCGACGGCTGCGGACATTCGATCGGATGCGACGGTCGCAGCGTTCGGTCGCACGCGGCGCGGTGCCGTGAGCGGCCGCGAGCCAGCCGTGATCTCGCCGAAACGAGCCAGCGCCTCGGCCTCGCACTCGGTTTCGAAAAGCTCTACGCCCGCATTGCGGCCGTCGGGTGCGAACGTGAGGATGGCGCAGATCCGGTTTTCGAAGGCCCCGCCGCTGTCACGACCGGTACCGAAAGCGGTAATGCGGACGAGAACTGCGTGGGGTGCACAGGCGAGAACGTCGTAGAAGCGCTGCGCAGCGTCCGGCGCAAGGTCACGCTGCAGGCTCCAGTGCCGCACGAACTCTTCGGGGCCGTCCGAAGACCACGTCGCAAGAG
>DATNBU010000036.1 GCA_035571835.1 Candidatus Limnocylindrales bacterium
CCGATGGCGCCCCACGAAATCAGGTCGGCGATGAACTGGGGGCTGATCGTATCGAGAAACTCGGAGCCGACCGGAAGCCCGAGCTCGGCGAGCGCCAGGAGCAGCTCGCGCGCACGCCGCAGGCCGCGGTTGATGCGGAAGCTGCCGTCGAGAAACGGATCGTTGATCAGGCCTTTCCAGCCGACCGTCGTCCGGGGCTTCTCGAAGTAGACCCGCATCTGGATGGCGAGATCCCCGGCGAGCTTCTCGCGGTACGGGAGCAGCCGTTTCGCATAGTCGATCGCGGCGTCGGGGTCGTGGATCGAGCATGGGCCCACGACGACGAGCAGGCGGTCGTCCGTACCCCGGACAATGCTCGTCGCCTCGTCCCTGCCGGCGGCAACCACGGTCGAGCCGCGCTCGGTGATCGGAAGCTCTTCGAGCAGGATGGCGGGTGCGATCAGGGTGCGCAGCCCGGCGATACGCAGGTCATCGGTCTGGTGAAGCATCGCGCGAAGGAGTGCGGAACGCAGCGCCGGAAGTCAATTCGGCCCGCGCGAGTGCAGCCGGGAGTCGTGCGGGCAATTCAGCGGAGGGAAGACGTGCCGCGCCGTGGAACGGAGGCCGGCAGACCTCCGTTCCACTTTTCGCGGTTCGGGCTCACGCCCTGCACCTTGGAGTTCGGGCTCACGCCCTACACCTTGGCGCGCGTCACAGGGATCGGGTCAGACCTGGTCCTTGAGGGCCTTGAGCGGGCGGATGCGAACGCCGCGGGAAGCCGGCTTCGCCTTGATCATGATCTCTTCGCCCGTGAACGGATTGACGCCCTTGCGGGCCTTGCGGGCCGGCTTGTTCACGGTCGTGAACTTGGCGACGCCCGGGAACGTGAACTTCCCGATGCCCTTCGGCTTCAGATGACGCAGGATGTGATCGCCGAGGGCCTCGACGACCTGTGCAACCTGGCGCTTCGGGAGCTTGGTCGTCTCGGCGATCGACGCCATCAGCTGACTCTTCGTCATCGCCGCGGCGATCGGTGCGGTTTTCTTTGCCATATTCCAGCCTCCTTCCTTCTCAATTCACGGTTATAGACCGGCTTGCCCCGGCCTTTGCTCACGACCGGCATTCCCCGGTCTGGGACCGGACATTCCTCCGGTCGATCGATTGTTCCTTCTACGCGTTGGCTTCCGTCCGGCATCTCTCTGCTTTCCGGCTGCCTTCGGTCTGCGCCTTTCTGGTCCGGCTCGCCCGCCTGCTGCTATCCCGCCGGCCCGTTTCCGCCCGGTCCGGAACGCCGCTGTTTCAGCGTCGATCCGTCCGTGGAGATTCGGTCGCCCCGGGATTCACAGCGGAAACGAATCTCCCGTCTGCGACGGCGCGTATGATGCAGGAAGAAAATGCGCCCAGTCAACGCGACGGGCTGTGCAAACCCCTATTTTTTAGCTGTCCGGCGATGACCGGGGAGCGACGCTCGCCACCGTTGCCGGGGATTTTCCGGCTCGTCGCCGAAGCGGATTTCCGGGCCGGGCTCGTCTCCGAAGACGAAATCGCGAACGCGGCGACCGCGAGCGGCGGGTGCCGCGGACGCGTCGGGGAAGTCGTCGGCAGCAAAAGACAACTCTGTCGCAACCGTGGGGATCGTCGCCTGCGCGCGATAGCTCGACCACGCTCCGACGACGAGAGCGGCAAGCCGCATGGCCGATGCGCGAAGCCAGTCTCCGCACCACGCAACGACCGCAGCGTCGCCCGCGCGCGCCGCTTCGTGCGACGCGCCGAACAGCCAGCGCTCCGACGGTGCAATCAGCAGCACGTGAACGACAGCGAGCGCAACCGCCGATGCGAGCGAAAGCGTGAGCCACCATCTCCGCCAGCCGCGCACCGAAATACCGGACAACCACGACATCGTCGTGGCCACGACGACAATCGCGACGAGCGCCTGGAACATCGCCTGCGCATCCGGTCGAATCGCGAGTGCGTTCCATGCAGCAACGCTGCTGGGCGGATCGGCAAGCCAGAGTGGAGCGACGACGGCGTCTTCGTAGACCGTGGCACCGAGATGCACGGCGAATGCACCGAGCGCGATCGCGCTCCACATGCGCGACCACCAGCTTCCTTCCCGCTTCGTCATTGCGAACAGATCCTGCGCGCGGCGGCGTGGTGCATCACGCGGCTTCGGTGCGCAGAAAAAATCATACTACAGACCCGGCGTCACGCGCGGGCGGCGCCCGGTCGAGCCGCGCCGCTTCGCATGCGTGTGCGTCACTCTTCGTCGTCGCTTGCGGCAGAGTCCGTGTCGCCGGATGCTTTTGATGCCTTGCGATCTCCGGCAGAGTCGTCGCCGGAATCCCCGGCCGCATGTTTGGCGGCTTTTTCGCGGTTTTTTGCGCCTTTTTTGTGCCCGGCCTTCGCGTCCCCGGCTTTGGATTCGCGATCTTTCTTTTTGTCTTCTGCGTTTTTCGGCGGCTTCTTCCCGCCATCGGAAGTCTTCCGATACGCGAGGCGAACCGCCGGCGGCAACTTCGTGACTCCGAGCTCCTTGAATCCCGCGGCAGCGCCGGGAGCCGAGAACCATTTGTCGTCGCGACGTTCGTAAAACGTTCCGTCGAACAGAAGCGTGTCCGGTTTGTTTTCGACGTGAAAGATTTTCGTGCCGGCGTCGTAGACGACCTTTTCGCCGGTCGGCAGCGCCACGGTCGCTCCCTCTTCAGGCTCCGGCACTGCCTTGCGCAGCACGACCGGGAGAATCTTCATCGACGTCGTCGTCCAGGGCCCGTCGTCAGACTTCGATTCGAGCCACACGCCGTCATCGTAACGATAGAAGCGACCGTCGAACAGGAACACGCCTTTTCTGCCGGCAACCTTGAACACTTTCAGGCGCGGCTCGAAGACGACCTCGCGTCCGGACGGAAGCGTTGCCGTCACCGGCGTCTTCAGCGGTTCGTAGCGCTCGATTGCCGGGTCGGGCACGAGATGCTGCGGGATGAGCTCCCACGGTCCTGCAATCTGCGCCGACGTCACCCACACGCCGTTGCGATACTCGTAGAACTTGTCGTCGACCCAGTACGTATCCTTGTGACCGGGCACGATGAACACGCCGTTGACCTTGTCGTAGACGACCATGGTTCCGTCGGCGGCTTTCGCGCGCGAGCCGTGGCGAAGCGTCTCCTTGGCCGGCATCGTGGCCAGCGCGGTCGATGCGGACGCGAGACAGACGAGCAGGAGAAGCGAACCCCGAAGGACTGCTCGGACGGGCCGCCTGGAGACGAGGGTCGCGCCCTCGCCGGCGCAGGTGAAAAAACCGTTCATCGTCCGACTCCTTTTTTTGTGGCGAACCCCGCCGCGAGGGTTCGAGGTTGCCGCGCGGGCGGCCGGCGATTCGTCCGGAGGTGGCCCGGAATCAGTAACGAATCGGACCGCCGCTCGGCGGGGCCACCGGCTGCTCGGTATGCGGCGGCTCGGTTGCCGGGACGTCGACGCCCGGCCGGGGAGCAAACGAGCTCGCGGGGAACTGGTAGGGGCTCGAGTTGTCGAAGTCAGCGGTCTGGTCGCCGGCGTGGCCCTTCACCTCTACGACGACCGGCGCCACCACGGGCTCGGTCCCAGGCTGCGCCAGAGACTCTTCGTCGACTCCCGGGTTTTCCTCGAAAGCCGCGACGTCAGCCGATCGGTTATCGCGGCCATCCGGCTCGTCGGTTGCTGCCAGCAGGACGGAGTTGGTGGCCCAGTGCTGCTCGTACCACGGACCATACGGAGAAGGTCCGGAGGTGGTGCCGCCAGCCAGCGGCAGGACCTCGGGCAGACTGCAGCCGGCAACGCCCGCAACCAGTGCGGCGGCGGCAAGCAGGCCCGTGACAGGTTTGCGCATTCCCCTTTCTCCTTCGTCGCCAGAAGCCCGGGAGCCCTCGAAAGACCCCGGCAGAAGCCCAATAAGTCCTCCGAAATGGCAGGCGACGCAAGTCTTCGTTTCCGGCCGCCCACCACGTAGCGGCCGCTTCGAGACAACGACCGGGTCATCCTATAGAGAGTTGGGCATGTCAGTAAGAGTCGATCGGAAGGAAAACGTCGTCACGGTCATTCTTTCGCGCCCCGAACGTCGCAATGCGGTCGATCGGACGACCGCCGAGGAGCTGGCGGCCGCATTTCGCGCGTTCGACGCTGATCCGGAGGCCCGCGTGGCCGTCCTGTTCGGCGAGGGCGGCAACTTCTGCGCGGGCGCCGACCTGAGGGCGGTGGCGGAAAATGGCGGCAACGTCGTCCGGGTGGGCGGCGACGGGCCGATGGGACCTTCGCGGATGTCGCTGTCCAAACCGGTGATCGCGGCGGTGGCCGGCTATGCGGTCGCGGGAGGGCTCGAGCTGGCCGTGTGGTGCGATCTTCGCGTGGCCGAAAAGAGCGCGGTGTTCGGCGTGTTCTGCCGGCGCTGGGGAGTGCCGCTGGTCGACGGTGGTACCGTGCGGCTGCCGAAGCTCGTAGGCCAGGGACGCGCGCTCGACATGATCCTTACCGGGCGGCCCGTAGGCGCCGACGAAGCCCTGCGCATCGGTCTGGCCGACCGCGTCGTCGCCGACGGCGCGGCGCGCGAAGAGGCCGAAGCGCTCGCGCGCCAGATCGCGGCTTTCCCGCAGCTATGCATGAACGCCGATCGGCGCTCGGCGTACGCGCAGTGGGACACCGACTTCGAAACCGCGATGGTTCGCGAAACCGAAGGCGGGCTCACCGTGATCGCAAGCGGCGAGACCGTCAGCGGCGCGATGCGCTTCGCCGGCGGCGCCGGGCGTCACGGCAAGTTCGAATAGTCCGAATAGTTTGCGAGCACTGCTCGCCGCGTCGCACGGCGCTGCAGCCACAGCACGCATCCTGCCGCGATCAGCAGCCACGCCGTACCGCTCGCAACGTAGTCAGCCGGGCCGTGACCGGCGGCGCTCGTGGAGGCCGTACCTGCAACCGCGACCAGCACCGCGAACGAATTGTTGACGCCGTGAACGGCGATGGTCGTGCGGCAACTCTTCGACAACACGCTGATCCAACCGAGATAAAGCCCCATCACGACGCCGACCACCATGTGCAGCGGATCGAGATGCGCAATGCCGAACACGGCGCTCGTCAGCACCACGCCGGCAATCGTGCCGAAGCGTTCCATCAGCCGCGTCTGCATCGCACCTCGGTAGAAGAGCTCTTCGCCGAGCGGAGCCAGAAGCCCGATCAGCAGGGCGGCGAGCCACAGCTCGGTGCCGTGAAGACCGGCACACAGCTTGTGGAAACGTCCGAGTCCGCCGCTTTCGTACCCCGGCATGAAGCGCAGCACGGTGCCGAGCGCGCTGCTCAGCGCGAGCCCGCCTGCGCTCGCGACGGCGATTTCCACGGTCGAAAGCAGCCCGCGACCGGTCCGGAGGCGTTTGGCGAACGGCTCCGACGACCACAGCCCGACGCCGATGGCGAGCAGCATGCAGACGACGGCGACGCAGGCCATTGCGATCAGCGTGCCTTGGGAGCTTCGGAAAAGATGACGCGCGCGGCGGATCGTAAGATGTCCGACCGGTCCGCCGAGCATGCCGACGGTAAGCAGAGTTCCGATCGTAAGCGACGCGAGAAAGATGGGAACGGTCTCGGACAGCGCGAACAGCGCGGCCAGATGCCACACGCGCGGCTTCGGATCTCGCGGGGAAACTCCTTCCACCGCGATGGCGTCGATGCTGTTCATGTCTGCGTCGGCCGCGCGATCCCGGCGCGGCAAGGAGAAACCGGATGCCCGCGCTACTTCCTGGTTTCGTCCTTGAATTCTTCGTGCAGGCCGCACTCGCGCTTGAGACCGAAGAAACGAACTTCTTCCTCGGTCACGCCGTCGACGAGGCGATGCGACGTGTGCGTGTCACCGATCGAGATGTAGCCCTGCTCCCAGAGCGGATGGTACGGCAGGTCGTACTCGAACATGTAGTCGAACACTTTCTTGTCGTTCCAGTCGACGATCGGATGGACCTTGAGAAAGCCGTTCTGGATGCCGAGCACGTCGAGCTTCTTTCGCGTGGACGACTGCGAGCGGCGCAGGCCGACGATCCAGCCTTTGGCTTCGAGGTCGTCGAGCGCGCGCTGCATCGGCTCGACCTTGTTGATCTGGTTGTAGCGCGTGATGCCGTCGACGCCCTGTTCCCAGAGCTTGCCGTAGCGGGCTTCCTGCCACGCCGACGACATCTCGGCGCGATAGACCTTGAGGTTGAGCTTGAGGCTGTCGGTGAGCTGGTCGATGAACTCGTAAGTCTCGGGAAACAGATAGCCGGTGTCGGTGACGACGACCGGAATTTCCGGCCAGACCTTCACGCAGAGGTGCAGGCAC
The DNA here is from genome assembly GCA_035571835.1 of Candidatus Limnocylindrales bacterium. Lineage (NCBI taxonomy): Bacteria > Bacillati > Chloroflexota > Candidatus Limnocylindria > Candidatus Limnocylindrales > Candidatus Limnocylindrales bacterium. Next base: position 6,308 of record DATNBU010000036.1, read on the forward strand.
ACAGCCGCCTGCGCACCGAAGCTCGACGACAGGATGATCTGCGGCTTGAGCTGCCCGATCGCCCACTCGACGCGCTCCTGCGCCGTCTTGTACTCGAGCATTTCGTTGAGATGGTCGAGGTCGAGCGACTCGACATCGAACTCGAACGACTGCGACGCTGCCAGCGACTCGCTCACGGTTTGGCAACATGGGACGGACGACCCTTGGAGTCAATGGGCGAGTCCGCGACCGGGTCGGTCGTCGAGCGGGTGCCGCGAAGCGGCGTCGCATCCGGCGGACCGGCGTTTTGCGACGACCTCCGCAAGGATTCGATCTCGCCGAACGGCACGATCGGCGCGTCATCCGAGATGCCTTCGCAGGTTTCGGCCGCCGCGAGCCATGCGCCGCGCGACTCGAGGTTCGCCGGCCACCACGGAAACGCGCGGCATTGCGACGGCCGGTCTTCGTATACCGAGCAGACCTTGCCGACGAGGAACACGCAGTCGCCGTGCGGGCCGTCGACGAGCGCATAGCGCGCGCCGACGCGCCTGAGGAAACGCTTTCCGAACTGATCGAGCGAAATGCCGAAGCGCTCGGTGAGCGCGCAGATCTCTTCGCGGGTGACCCAGACGTATCCGTCGGTTCCGGTGCAGCAGCGGCCGCAGCCGGTACACGCGAAGCGAAGCCCGTCGCCGTACCACGAGCCGCTGCGGTGGCTCGAGCCGGCGCCGTGGTCCGAGCCACTTGCGTGCCCGGATCCGCGGTCGCCTGACGATCCGTTCCCGCTCATGGGCGTGGACAGTACAGTCTTCGCGGCAGGCACAAAAGCTAGCGGAACAGGAACAGGAACCGGACAAGCTCCAGACGATTGCGGTCAACCTTGACGTCGCCGCTCGCGAACGCGGCGGTCGCATTGCGCTTGCGCGTGAGGATCTCCTTCCACACCAGCGAGTCGGCGGTGACGGTCATGTCCGGCTCTGCGGGAAGCTTCGGCGAAAGCTCGACGACGCTGTTGCGAACGGTCATTCCCCATTCTTCGCCGGTGTCGGGAAAGCGCAGGCCGATCGCCATCGATTTGCCTTCGGCCTTGACCGGATCGAGCCGCACCGTCATCGCCCGCAGGAAGCGGCCGACCGGAATGCGCGCCAGCAGCTCGGCGGGCATCTGCGACGGATCGGGCGGATCGAGCGCGAGCTGCTCTTCGGCTTCGAGCGCCTGGGTCAGCTCGTAGTTGCGACCGTTGGCGTTCGGCTCGGCGGACGCAAGGCTGCGCAACGCGGAGGCCCGCACCTTCTTCGCCACTTCGGTGAACTCTCCGAGCGCGGCGAGCTCGCCGGCGAGCTCGAGCGCCCACTCGGAGTCGCCGAGCTTTTGTGCGGCGACGGCTTCATCGCGAAGCTTTTCACTGCCGCCGGCAAGGACTGCCATGCGCTCGGCGTGCTCGCGCCGGGTGAGCGGCGAAAGATCGGCAGCATCGCCGCCGAACCAGCCGAGGTATTTGTCGAAGATGCTGCGCACCGACCAGTCGACGCGCCCGTAGCGCTCGGCGAGCCATGGTCTGGATGCAAGCGACTTCGGAAGCTTGACGAGTGCGGCGATCTCGTCGGGCTCCCTGCCCTCGTTCATCGCGCGCACCGTCTGGTCGTGCACGTACTGGATCGCGTCGCGATAGTCCGTCAGCCGCCCGCGGATTTCGTCTTCGCCCGTGACCGGAAGCGTGTGGCCGGGCACGAGGAAAGCCGGCGCAAGAGCGCGCATCCGATCGATGCTGTCCATCCAGTCGAGCACGTCGCGAGTGGCCGTGCCGCGGATCGCGTAAAGGTTCGGGAACGAGTGATAGTAGTTGTCGCCGCTGACGAGCACGCGCTTTTCCGGGAGCCAGACCGCAATCTGGTCGGGCGTCTCGCCCGGCAGGTGCAGCAGCTCCATGTGCACTCCGGCGATCGTCATCTCCGTGCGGTCGCCGTCGAACGTCGTCGTCGGCAGAAGCGGCGACAGCGTGGACTTCGCTTCGTTGAGCAGACGAGGACCGATGCCGCAGTTGGTGCGGTCGGCTTCCGGCAGCATCGCGCCGAACTGGCGCATGCTGCGCCGCCAGATGACTCCTCTCGTCATCATCCCGAGCCGCGTCAGCTCGGTCTCGAAGCTCGCGTGCGCGATGACCTGGGGATGATCCTCGCCCGCCAGCACCGCGGCGCCGAAGATGTGGTCGGCGTGATTGTGCGTGTAAACGATCGCCGCGACCGGCGCCGTGCTGATGCGGCGGAACTCCTCGCGCACCGGCGCCGCAGCCTCGGCGCTTTCCATCGTGTCGACGATGATGACGCCGCCGTCGCCGACGATCAGCACCGAGTTCGCAAGGCCGTATCCGACGGCAACGTGAACGCCGCCGGTGACCTCGATGACCTGGCGCGGGAACTGGAGGGCCTGCTCGTCGATCGCTGCACGAACGTCGGCAGAAGTGTGCGGACCCGTGCGAGCGGGCCCCGAATCGCAACCCGCCGACAGGCAAACGAGCGCAACCGGGACGAAAAAAATCATTGTGGCGACCGCAACAGCCGCACGTCGAACCCGGCGAATCATGACGGGCCGCGAGAGTATGCTGGAAGACACCCCTCGCGCCAGCACGCGAGCCGGCCGGCAAACGGCTTTCCTTTCGGTCGTTGCAGCCCTACGGTCGCGCATCCAGCGGAACCGGAGGCAATCATCGATGAGCACGGCAGCCCAGCAAGAAAAGGTTCCCTTCTTCCAGCGTGGAAATTACGCGCCGGTCGCGGACGAGCAGAGCGTCTTTTCGCTCGAAGTCCACGGCGCCATTCCACCGGCCCTTTGCGGCCGTTATCTCCGCAATGGCCCGAACCCGAAGAACGAAATGCCGCCGCACTGGTTCTTCGGCGACGGCATGATTCACGGTGTCGCTCTCGATGGCGGGCGTGCGCTGTGGTACCGAAATCGCTGGATCCGGACGCGCCAGCTGATCGAGCGCGCGAGGGCGATCGGGCCGGACGGCACGAGGGATCTCACGGCCGGTCCCGCCAACACCAACATCGTTCGCCATGCCGGCCGCACGCTCGCCGTATCCGAGACGACGATGCCGTGGGAGGTCGACGGCAATCTCGAAACCATCGGACGCTGCGACTTCGGCGGCCGGCTCGCGACCGGCATGACCGCGCACCCGAAGATCTGCGCCGCGACCGGCGAGATGCATTTCTTCGACTACGGCTTCCTCGCGCCGTTCCTCACGTACCATTGCGTCAGCAAGGACGGAGAGCTCATCCGCAGCGTACCGATCGACGTGCCCGGTCCGACGATGATCCATGATTTCGCGATTACCGAGCAGCACGTGCTGTTCATGGACCTGCCGGTCGTCTTCGACTTCGAGCGCGCGATGCGCGGGTCGATGCCATACCGATGGGACGACGACTACGGCGCGCGCGTCGGCGTGATG